>DYNZ01000241.1 GCA_020720805.1 Leptospira biflexa
TTTCATCCTGATACCACCAACAAGGATGAATTTTCATCCAATCCACCGAGTACCTTTGAAGTTGCGAAAGCTACGGTTAAGGCTGCGATCGACAAAGTCACTGGTGATAATCCTGATGTTGGCGCTGTGTTTGAAGATTCCGTCTTAGATGCGCTGCGAATGTTGCGGCATACAAGCCCTGCAGAGTTCCAACGCATGCGGCTAAAAATCAAAAAAGCATCAACTGATATACGAATTTCAGATTTGGACGCAGCGATTCGTGACGGTGAAGACAATGAAGCCGAAAAGGAATCCGCTGACTTATTGATGGACATGGCGAAGAATCGCTGCACCTTTTTTCATTGCCAAGACAATGATCCATACGCTGTATTCGTAAAGTCGGGACATCGGGAATGTTGGAGAATCCATAGCGAAGGCTTTCGGGAATGGCTGACGTTTCAGTACTATATAGAGCGTAAGCGGGTTCCAGGAGAAAAATCCCTCAAATCTGCAATCTCAACTTTAGCCGGGATCGCAAAGTTTGAGGGCGAGACACGGTCTGTTCCGTTGCGAGTTGCTAACCATGCCGGTGCTGTCTGGATCGATTTGTGTGATGATTTATGGCGAGCCGTAGAAATTACATCCACTGGTTGGCGTATCGACTCCGCCCCGCCAGTAATGTTTATCAGAACGGCAGCCATGCGCCCTTTGCCAGAACCTGAGCCAGGCGGAAACTTATCTCATTTATGGAGGATTGTAAATATCCCTCCAGAAGAGAGACTTATCGTTTTAGCGTGGGTACTGGAATGTCTGCGAACCGAAACCCCCTACGCTGTTCTTGAACTGACTGGCGAAGAAGGAAGCGCCAAGAGTTCAACTCAACTATACCTCAGAGAAATCATTGATCCCAATCGGGTTAATCTTCGCGCAGCCCCCAAAAGCATAGAAGATGTTTTCATTTCTGCCAAGAACGCGCATGTCATTTCCTACAACAATTTATCGTGTATCAAGCCAGAATATCAAGACGCACTCTGTGTCTTGGCAACTGGTGGCGGTTTCTCAAGCCGGACGTTGTACACTAATGGCGATGAAACAGTCATGGATGTGAAGCGGCCCGTTATGCTCAATGGGATTGCCACCATTGTTACCGCCCAAGATTTACTCGGGCGGACGGTGCACATAGACTTGCCATCCATCGAAGCACGATTGTCTGAAGTGGAGATCAAACAGACGTTCGAGCAGTTCAAGGGCGAGATCCTGGGAGGCCTACTGGATTTGTTTGTAAGGGTGCTTGAGGAACTTCCTAAAATAGAAATACCGGAAAACAAACGACCACGGATGGCTGATTTTGCACATCTTGGAGAAGCCGTCTATCGAGTATACGGTCGGAATCCTGGGGAATTCCTCACCGATTACGAAGAAAAAAGGAGGGATGGAGTCCACAGAACGCTTGATGCCTCACCGATTGCCGTAGCTTGTTTGGCATACTTGGACCGCGACCTTACGGGTTACGAGGGAACGGTCAAAGGGTTGTTCGAGGCGCTCACCCCTCATCGACCGGAAGGAGAAATTTGGCCGCGGTCACCAAAAGGCTTTGCGGATGGATTAAGACGGATTGTCCCAGCACTTCGCCTCATCGGAATTAACGCCCGGATTTCGGATCGTCCGGGTAAGTATGGGTATACCTGTTTCCTGAAAACGACGGTGGCAAATGCGCCTACATAAAGAGAGTTTTTTTTCCTCGACAGCGTGAAAATGACATTTAATAAGAATAAACCAATATCAAAACAGGAGAATTTTCAATGAAATTTCCATTTTTCAGTAAAAAAACAAAGTCACCAGCCTCTGAACCTCAGACACCGGAAACAATACTGATCCCAAAAAGGTTTATCCGCAATCCAGAAACCAACAATTTAGAGATCGGACTTAAAGATATAAGTCTACTCTGGCGAGAGGCAGAAGATTTCAGCGAAATCTCGGGAAAGCCAGAAAAAAACTCATAAG
>DYNZ01000083.1 GCA_020720805.1 Leptospira biflexa
CAGGGTGTCGGGGTCGACGGGCATGTGTTCGACCGCCTGGTGGAGATGCGCCCGGCCCACTTCCCTTTTTCCCAGCTTCCACTGCACCGCGCCTAATTCGCGGAGCATGGGGCCGTCGGCCCGTGCAGCACAAGGTAGGAGGATCTGCTCGACCCGCTCACTGAGTTGACGATCATCCAGGCAATCCGCCAGACGAGCGATTTTCAGGGCTGCCTTGGCGTTTTCCGGCTCATGACGGAGGACGATCTCTTGGATCTCGACGGCTTCTCGGATTTCCACGGGATTCAGGTAGGCTCCATAAAAGGAGCGATATTCCTGAGCATCCCTCACCAGTTGAACCAGGGTGCTGTCCACCTCCTCGAGTTGGGCGGCGATAAGGCTCGATTGCCGTTCAAGTTGCCTAGGTTTGCGCCGCATTTCGGTTTTGTAGAGATTGTCGTGCCCCGTCGAGGCCCAGGCATGCTGGAGCAGGGTGCGTACCTGAATTTCGGCCTTGTACACCGGCCCAGCGGGCAGGCCTTCTTGCGCTGCCTGCTCCGGTGTTCGGATGGCAAAAACTTGATCCGATAGAGTACCAGCAGGGCCGACATAAGCCTGCCGATGCTCCTTCGTAAGCGAAACCACGGTGTGGAAGGAGAGGTAGCCGAATTCCGTCTCCTTGAGATTGTCGATTTTGTCTTCCTTTTCCAGGATTTGGAAATATTGCTCGATGAAGCTGACCACCGGAGGCACCATGTCCTGGGTGAGGACGATCACCCGCACCCCGCAGAGGTCGGTGAGCTGCCAGGCGGGCTGATTGTATTTTTCCCATTTGCGCAGGCATTTCTCGGCAAAGCTGCCCACCTCCTTCACACGTCCCTCGATGATGGCCGCGTTTGGCAGGGAGCGGAGGCCCTCCTTGAGGGTAGTGGTAAGGATATCGGTCAGCTCCTTGAATACATCCCGATTGTCTTTGAATAATTGCGTCTGTTCTTCGATCCGTTGTTTCTTCGCCGCGAGTTGCTGCTCGAAGTCCGTCATGTTGTTGGTGGTCATGGGATACCTCATGGAGGGTTGAGGGCTTTGTTGGAAGGGATGTGAGGTTGTTCGGCGAAATGGCTGCGGATGGCCACGTCGTTGCCAAAGACGACGGTATAATCGGCCAGTTCGTCCGGCCCGATCCAGGCCCAGGCCGAGGATTCCTTGTTGAGCCGGATCACGCCGGAAACGTGACACCGAAAGTAGAGGTTGAGAAAATGCGGCTCGCCCGGATGTTCCGGCGGGCTGTCCTGGGAGAAGAGGTAGATGGCCTGTTCAAGCCAGACCGATAATTCCTCGATCAACTCCGCAGCCAAGGCCTCCTCCGCACTCTGACCGCAATCGACCTTGCCGCCGGGCAGGCACCAGGCACCGTCACCAAAGGCGGTATTGGCCCGCCGGAGTATGAGCATCCGGCCCAGATCATCGGTGATGAGCGCCCGCACGGCTGGGATGGGGTAGGATGGGGCATGGAGGTTGTTCATACGCTTTTGCAATACGGACAAGTAGTTGTTAATCATTGAAGGGCTGGCTAATGGCAATTCAGGTGCCAGATGTCTCTTTTTCCCACCAGGAACGCAAGCGCGTTCAAATGAAACCGTGTGGATTCATTTCTTGCTCCAGCATGTTGAGATAAGAGTGAAGGGATGTACGGAATTTTGGGTCGATTTCCGGTCGTCTGCCATCAACTATCTGGAGAGACTTGACAAGCAACCTTTTTGCTTCAGCCAACTCACCTAAATCCCGCTCTACCAACCGACCACCACCTTAACTATCATTACCATAAAAGGGAGGGCATTTTTGTTATTTTGTGCCCAAGGGCTCTCTTTTTCTACGCTACGAAATAATTTCCCTTAGGAAAATCCCCGGCTTTGTCGGGGAACTCCTAAAGCTTGACAGTCCCAGCAAATCAGGAAGCCTCCAAATTGTGGACTGCTCGAAGTCACAAAAAGGAAGCTTCAATATTTAAGCAGACCATGTGCATATGCTGTTGTCAATACCTCCAAATTATGCTGTTTTCCGAGTGACAGGCTATATGAAAGGAAAAAATGCAATTAATATAGCCAGGACATATCTGGGGGAGAAGAAAAATTTTAGAGTGATGTATTTCTGGGTGCGAAGATATTTTGTTTCAACAGTTGGCTTCGATGAAGTTGTTATTGGCAAAGATATTCAGAAGCATGAAAAAGAAGACAAACGTGTCAAAAAAACTGTCGTTATTTAAATAGGCGACCACCGAATGGTGGTCGGTGAATCTTTTTTATATACCGCCTTGAGCGGTTCTCTGTCTTTTATGCCGCCGGCTTTGCCGGTGGTCATCCACAGATAAACCAAAGTAAATCTGTATGCTTCTTACTTTTGCTATTATTTAAGCCGATAGTGGGGAAACCATGATCTCTAACATTTTTTTAATTATTCTGTCACCAACATCTAACAAATGTTGAGCACAGTAGGATATTGGTATATTAATCACTGATTAATTCTACCTTGTCACATTGAATTGTAACGAGTTTAGATATTTAGCATTACTGTTGCTCTCAATGTTCGCTTTAGTCAGATGATTATTTTTTTTGCGCTATGAGGCGGAACATGCCAATCGTTACAAATTCTCTGGTCAACACAATCAGTGAACGTGAATGGGACAAGCTCATTAACCTTGTGCTCGAACGCTGTGTCGTGCCAGTGGTTGGTGTCGAATTGCTCACCATTGAACGAGATGGTCATGAGGAGCTTCTCTATGATCTCTGGGGGCAGGCCCTCCTTGAGTCCTATCCTGATTCTCCTGTATCGCCGGTGGATCTGAGAGCGCCTCTGCTCTATCAGGTCACCAATAAATTGAGTCAAAACCAAAATATGGGGGAACTGGCGTATGACATTGATGATGTTATTCGCAGAAAGCCTTGGCCCATTCCGGTAGGATTACGCAAGCTTGCAGCCATCACCAGTTTTCCATTATTCATAACTGCCTCCATCGATCATCTCATGGTAGCAGCCATTGAGGAAGAGCAGTCAAGCACTGTTGGAAAGGTCAAACAGATAGTTTTCACACCACGCGGCACAAAAAGCAGCGTCGATTTACCAGACGACTTCCATTCTTCCCCTGAGCCAACAGTGTTTCATCTCTTTGGCGCCACGGGACCGGTGGAGGGCACCTTTGCCAAGACCGAAGACGATCTCATCGTTTACAGTTGGTCACTTCTCGATCAGCAGTACGCCCCACAGCGCCTCTATGACTATCTCCAGCAAAAGACCATCCTTCTCCTGGGGTGTAACTTTCCCGACTGGCTGGGCCGTTTTCTTGTCCACGCCCTTTATTCAGGCAGGCAGGAGGCATCCATAAATATCTATCAGGTGAGCAACCACAGCGAACCCGGCATGGAAGATTATCTCCGCCGTAAACGCGCCAAAATATTTCCAGCGCAATCTCCTACTTCTTTTTTAACGGAACTGCATCGGCGCTGGCTCGCTAAAAAGCCTGCCGGGATAATTTCATGCGGAGAGTCTCAATGCTCCCCTTCTTCTCATAATATCCCTTTTAGACGCGGTTCTGTTTTTCTCAGTTACGCGCGAGAAGATCGCGCTGCTGTCCGACTCTTGAAAGCTCAACTTGAGGCCGCCAATATCGATACCTGGATGGATGAGGAAGATCTCGAACCCGGAGATAACTTCCGGCAGGTCATCCATGATAACATAAAAAATGCTTCCTTCTTTATAGCTATCATCTCCCGTTCTCTGAACGATCTGGATCAACAGGAGCGGAGACTGGGGCGATTCGTCTGGAGGGAATGGAAATGGGCGGTTGATGCAAACATGGATAGGCGGGACGGGGATCGTTTCCTTCAGCCGCTCGTCATCGACAATACACCGGCAGGAGCCACTTTTGTCGAACCGCCAATCCGGGATTTCAGCCATTGGACGAGCCTTCAAAATGGGAGGCTGCCGGATGAGTTCATCCAATTTCTCAGCCGGGGAATCCGAAGCTTTCGGAGGGGCAAATGAGACAAGACGACCTGTCCGTTGAACAAGTTCATAATGTCACATCCCCTGTTCTCTCGGACAACCCCTGGCCGGGTCTCGCGTTTTATACCGAAGAAAACCAATGCCTGTTTTTCGGCCGGGAGAAAGAAACCGCCGATCTTCTACGTCTTTTTCAACGGGACACCCTCACGATTCTCTTCGGTCGTTCTGGCATGGGCAAAACTTCGCTCCTGCGAGCAGGTCTTATCCCCAAGCTACGTCATGATGCTTTTTTCCCCATTATCTTGCGCATCGATTATGCGGAGGTTGCTCTGCCGCCAGTAGAACAGGTCAAGGCCTTGACCCTCGAAGCGGCACGATCCAACGGAATCGATGTGGATAACCTCTCCGCCTGCGCCCCTGATGCCACTCTTTGGGAATTTTTTCACACCGTCGAGTTCTGGGGGGTGCGTAACGATACTCTGACCCCAGTTCTGCTCTTCGATCAGTTCGAGGAACTCTTCACCTTGGGTTGCGGGCAATCCAGAGCTGAGGCATTTAAAATGCAGTTGGCTGATCTGGTCGAAAATCGTGTGCCCCAGCAGGTTATCGACCGGATCAGCGAACGTGGCGAGCGGCTTACCATCGACAGCACCACACATCAGTACCGGATAGTGCTGTCGCTCCGGGAAGACTTTGTGTCAAAACTCGACAGCCTGCTGCCCATTATGCCGGCGATCATGCGCAACCGGTTGGCGCTCCACCCTTTGGAAAGCGAGCATGCCCTCGGGGTGATCCTCGGCGCCGGAAGCCGTTGGGTAACGGAAGAGGTGGCCCACAGTATTGTAGCCGCCGTCGAAGGAAGGGGCAAGGAGGCCAGTGAATCCGCCGCCGGAGTGTTCGAGATCGAACCAGCCTATCTGAGCGTCATGTGCCACGAACTCTTTCGGCGCATGCAGAGTCTGGACCTTCCCGCCATGACTGTGGACCTGGTGGCGAGCGAGCAGGGCAATATCCTTGAGGATCTCTATGAGCGCAGTTTTAAGGGGTTATCCATCCAGACCCGACTTTTTGTCGAGGAACGGCTTCTCACGCCTTCAGGCTTTCGCGCCACCTTGCCCCTTGAAGAGGCCAAGCGGGAAGGGGTGTCCCTGAGCGAACTGGGCATTCTAGTTGACCGGCGCCTGCTCCGTTTTGAAGACCGCCTGAGAACCCGCCATGTCGAACTGTCTCACGATTTGTTGACTCCGGTCGTACAGAAGCGTCGTAACGAACGGCGGGAGAGCCTTGCCCAAGCCTTGGAACATAAACGGCAGACTGTCCTGCGGCGGCAGCTTGTACGTTCCCGGTTTTATATCGCTATAGCTTTGGGACTAGTCGCGACACTTCTGGGAACGGGTTTGTTTTTCTATGACAAGTTCTTTAGGGAACATGTTTCCTATTACAAGAGTGCCAGTAAACATTTCGGCATGCCTGTCGGCATAGGGGAAATATCTCTTGATACAGTCAAACATCGATTCCATTCGATCAAAATCGTACGGAAAGCTGGAAAGGTGCTGCGCATGGAAAATATCACCCCTGAGGGTCGCCTCCATGCTTTGTCCGACGACCCGTTGAATTACTTCAAACCGGGGTTTTCTGTTGAGTCACTCAGCATTAACGAAGATGAAGAGAATTTTTCAGAAAAAGGGCAATGTTGGGAATTCGTCTATGGTTCTGATGGGCGGGAAGATCCAGTAATATACGAGATAGTCAAAGATCGTGTTGGACGGATGGTCAAAGGGATGGTCTATGCGCCGGAGGATGTTTCGCGAAAGGTGGATGGCCAATCGGTCAAGGCTATGTATGTCGGGGCTGAAGGTTATCCGCAGGGCCAGGCAAAGAGCCAGGCCGAGTACGTTTCCATAACCTATGGCGCATCAGGTGAGGAAAGGGAAATCCGGTATACGGACCGTGAGGGAAAGCCAATGCCCGGAACGGACAGAACCTTTGGGTTTAGGATGAGTTATGACGCTCAGGGCCGCCTTGTCCGCAAGACATCGCTGGGCCATGACGGGAAACCGGCGGCGGATGCAAAGGGCGTGACCACCACCGCCTATTTTTACGATGGCCGGGATAATCTTGTACGAATCACTTTTCTCGATGGTAACGACAGACAAACGCTTGACAATGTTCGAGGGATTGCCGAGGCAACGATGCAGTACGATGAATGGGGCAACCCGTCGGAAATAGCATATTTTAATGGCTATGGAAGACCAGCCGTGGATGGGGCGACCCAGGTCCATGTAATACGGATGAAGTTTGACGATCCCTATCATTGTGCACTGGACTGTTTTGACACGGACAATCAACCGGTTGCTTGTGGCTATCCTGATGTTGTTGAGGTAAAACCGATAGTTTTCGAGTTGAATGACGATATGAACATTATCAAGTGCTCATTATATACGAATAATCAGTCAGTTCCTTGGGCGCAAATTCAATACCATTACGATGAATCGGGATTCGTGCAAGAACAGGCTTCTTTCAATGAGAAAAATGAACCGATATCAGCACTGGACGGTGGTGTGGTGCATCGAGTAGTTACTGGGCGGGACAGTCAACATCTGCCTGTGGAAGAGAGAGCTTACGACAGCGCCAATGAGCCTGTTGCCGTAGAAGGCGTTCACCTCTTGCGTCGTGTTTTTAACAAGCAGGGAAAGGTAGTTGAGGTGAGCTGGTTTGGCCGCAAGGATGAGCCGTGTGAGCATTCCTCATCCGGCGTCCATAAAGAAATTAGACAGTATGACAACTTTGGCAACGAAACTCTCATGGAGTTTTACGATATCCATGGCAACCGTACGGTTGATAGTAGTGGGGCGCACCAGAAACGGTATGAATACGATATTTATGGCAATAAGGTTCACGCACGCTTTTATAACAGCAAGGAGGAACCGGTTGCCGCAGGGCCGAATGCCGTTCATTACACAACGTGGCTGTACGACGTGCATGGCAACACCATTGCAGAGGAATACTTCGGCATCCACGGTGAGCCGGTGGAAAACGCCAGGGGGATTCACCGGATCGCCATGGCATACAACGAAAAAAATCTGGAAATACGAAAACAATATTTTGGTATCAACAACAGGCCCGCCAGTGATGATGCCGGCGTCCATCTCTCCACAAAGGTCTTCAATCCCCATGGCTTCCTGATCGAGGAGACCCGGTTAGGTTCGAAAGGGGAAGCTATGTATGATAATGAACTGGGGATTGCCACACGACGTTATATATTTGATGAGGAAGGACGCAATGTCGAGGATAGTTTTTTTGACACCAATGATCATCTGGCCATCAGCCGCTACGGATACGCCAAGCACATCTGCTCTTACACCGGAAACATCCATGAACGAACAAACATCGGCCCTGATGGAAAACCCATGTTCAACCCAATTTCAGGTTATGTTTCAGGACGCTTTGATGATTCACAACACGGCACAGTAATTTCTGCATCAGCTCATGGACAAGATGGTGCGCTCAGGTTAGGGGGAGGTAACTTTGCCGCCCAGGAGAGAACTTTTGATGACAAGGGTCGAATTATTGTTATCCGCTACCTGGGATCTGTCCGGGAGCCAGTTCCTGGTCCGCATGGCTACTATCGCATCGAGATTCAATATGGCCCCGACGGAAAGGCCGAAAACAAAATGTTTGATGTGTCTGGGAAAGAAATCACTGCAGAGGAACTTTCCAGTTTCCCGCAAGTCGTTTGGGTCTCCTTGGAGGTAACAGAGGACAATCCATATGGAGCCAAGTCACCAGCGGCAAAGGCTGGCATGCAGACAGGCGATATCCTTTGGCGGTACGGCGACTGGTCGTTCCCCGCAGCCATCGCGGTGGAGCGGGAGAAGGGCACTGCTGAAGATAAACTGCTGGGTGAGGCTTGCGGGGCGATGTTCTCCGAGCGAGACAAAAAAAGCAGTGAGGATGTACCGGTCTGGGTAATCCGTCACGGCAAACCCATTAGTCTCATCATGCCTCCGCTTCCGGAGAAAAAAATGGGCACGTTCTTGGAATCCCGTCCAGTACCACCTGATGTTTTCGAAGCCTGGCGGATGGCCGCCGAACAAGCTTTTGTGAAAGAAAGAATAAACGCCGATAATAAAAAACTTATGTCCACCCCAATTGAGATGTCCCTCCCATTTAAAAATGGGGGACGGTGATGTGCATGAAACTCTATGATGATTTTGGTATGAGCAACCCTTTCTTTTTTTCTGTGGGGATGGAACGAGAAATGTTGAAAATGGCCAGACGATGATAAGATCTTCATACCGGGAGATTTTTATCTTCGTTGCAGGAGAGACCCCCCAGGTCATCACCGAAACGATCTATGCTCTAGCCAATCGGAACCCTCCTGTGTATCCGGATGAAATCAATATCATTTGTACAAGCAAAAACAGAGATACTATCAGCAATGCTCTCTTCACCAATGGAATCCTTTGGAAGCTAATCAATGAGTATGGCCTTCCCCAGATTCAAACGGATCATATTCATTTCACCGTTTTGCGAAACCTTCAAGGTGGTGACATAGTAGACTTCCGCGATGTGGAAAGTAACGAGGCAGCGGCAGAGTCGATCACGTACCTCATTCGTGAGAAAACTGGAGAGCCTGGCTGTCGGCTACACTGCTCGTTGTCAGGCGGACGGAAAACTTTAAGCTACTACATGGGGGTAGCATTCCAGCTTTTTGCCCGGCAATGGGACAAACTTTATCACGTTCTTGTTAACCCCGAGTTCGAACTCAACCGCAATTTTTTCTACAAGCCAAAAGTTAATGAAAGGATTGAAGCACGATTGCTTGACGGGACAATCATGCAATTGAATACCGACGATGCTGTGATTTCCCTGGTAGAGCTTCCACTCATCTATCTTCGCAATAAACTGCCCCTGAATAGCGTCAGCGTCAAAGATCTTATCTCTGAAGGGCAGCGGAACATCGATATAGCGACCATTCAAAGCCCCGTGACAGTGAATCTCGTTGAACAGAGGCTTCTCATCGGCCATCGGGAAATCAAATTAATCCCGACACAACTCATGATTTATACTGCATTTCTGCGCCTGAAATTGAAATCATGCTTGCATGTATCTCATCAGCATTGTGGCGCCTGTATTGACTGTTATCTTCATATCACTGATTTTGGGACCCATATGGCTGTTCAGGAAATGGCTGAGGATTATCAGAAAATGTTTCCCTTAAACCCGTTTAAGAAGGATGATTTGTTGGAAAAGTGGGAAGATGGCATTGATGCTGCTAATGTCCGCCACCATATCAGTAAGATCAACAGGGCCATCAAGGAGCAATTGAATGATCAGACCCTGCTCTCCTTTTACGTGATCGGGAGTGTTCGCAAGTACGCAAAAAGCCGTTACGGGATAAGGGTTGAGAAAGAAAAAATTTCTATCGAATGAATTTTTGAATCGGTTGAGGAGTCACTGATTAACTTAAAAAGACTGTCTTGCGACGAATTCCAACCCCCCCATAATTTTTCGCCTCCGATTGTGCCTCACTGGCCGGACATTTATCACCATTATTGATTCCGCTGAAAATACGGACGACGGTCTTGGTCTCAGCATACCGTACTGGAAAACATGCATGAAGGTATTTGTCGATTATTTGCGGACGGAAGTCCTCTCCACTACACTTCAAGATACTAGACTTGAGACGGATATAGTCAGTCTGTCCAAGGTACATGCCGCCGGTGCACCTGAAGCCGTGGTCTTTTATTGTTCAAGGATTACCGAGGCACTGCTGAAAGACGCATTCCGAAAGTTCTTTGGATCGGAACCTCCCGGTAGACTCGTCGACACAGAAAAAATCCTATATAACTACTGTCTATTGCCGCAGAGCACCTACTATTGGGTGAAGGGCCTTCGTCTCCTTGGTAATGAGGTGCGGCATTCCTTCCGACCGATAAGCCTGGAAGAGTCAAACTGCGCAGTTATCTTTAATGAATATATTTTTAAATGGTTTTTTTGCGAATACCCTCTCGGACAACAGAGGACGACGATTTTCAATACCGAATATGATGCCTCACAATATACAAACGATCCTTTGGCCAACTTAGCACGCTCTCTGGAGGACTGCAAACTTGATAAAGGGAAAATTACTGATCTCTTTGGGCCGGATCAAGAGAAATATATCTCCTGCTTTTCAAGCAATCTGACACTGCCAATCCTGCTTATCGAGATCGTAATTTCACAAGGTGACTATCTTTCAGCACATCGACTTGTTGGTTTATTAAGGCCTTTTCTGAATAATCGGAACGGAAACTTCAAAAACAGGTATCATCAGTTAGAAGCTCTATTGCTGAGTAGAGAAGGAAAATTGGTGGATGCACTCAAGATTTTGGAACCCAAATATTGGAAACAGGTGAAAGATCATCCTGAAAGGGTGGAAGACGAAACCGTAGGAATCCTCGCCGGAATATACAAACGTATTTGGGAACGTGAAAATACAAGGGATTTTCTCATCAGGAGTTGCAAAACATATCGCTGGGGATGGCAACAAAGCAGGAATACATACCTCGGAATTAATGCCGCTACCACGGCCTTATGGCTTGGGCATGATGAAGAGGCAAGGGATGTTGCCAAAACAGTTTCAAGCATTCTTGAGGAACGCAGGAAGTCCATTCAAGAAAAAACTTTCTGTCGGTTTGATCTCAACTATTGGGATATGGTTACCCTTGCCGAAAGCAAACTGATTCTAAACGATCCGGCCCATGCTGAAAAGCTATACGAACTGGCATTCTCGATCTATCAAGATGTCCCGGAAAACGTTGCCGTCACAAATCAACAAAAATCACGACTTGTCAACTTTTTACTTAGAGATAAAAAAACGATAAGTTGAAAAAGATGTAAATCTGATGTGTTCCTCCCCTATGCCACTTCTTTCTGTTTTGGCTCAGTGAATTCAATTTTCTTCCGTTTGCAATTTATCTAAATGGAACGAAAAAAGGTTGGTCTGGATCAAAATACCTTCAGCGAAAATATTTTTGCAACATTTCTTTTCCCCACCAGATGGCTTCCAAATGATACTTTTCTTGATAGAGATGCTTACACAAATAACAATGAATAAGAAGCTGAGGTATGTCGGCGATAAGTGCCGTCTTTCTCCTCAAATCAGTCTTGAATGCTGCTTCCAATCTAAATGCGCGAGGTTCAACCATTAATTGTTAGCTAAATGCAATGTCAGCATAATTCAAACCTGGAACCCGTCAAACGTTATAATTCTTCCTCCCACACGTCATTGATAAGGAGAACTCTATCATGAATAAATCTAAAATAAATATATTGATATTTTGGCTTGTTGTTATTGCCATTGTATCATTAACTTGTGCTCCGACTAACAGTAAAGAAGTTGAAAAAAACAACTTTGAATCTTCTGGCTATCCGAGTACGGAATATGATCCTGCTGCGGCAGAAGCTCA
>DYNZ01000242.1 GCA_020720805.1 Leptospira biflexa
TAGCCGTATAATTCGTCCAACTTGGCTTTGATTTCCGGAAGGAAAAGAGGCTTTAATCGGCTCAATTCAATATGTAGCTTGATGAACTCAAGAAGATTCTCTTCATCACGGGTGAGTGTGTTCAATTTTCTTAAGGAGGCTATATTGGCAAACTCTATGCCCAGCCGCTGTAAAAGCGATCCGTAAGAATCACGAACAATAGTCAGTGCGTCAATGTCCTGAGCCTGAAAGTTGTCAAGCGGGGTTCGAACCCTGTCAAGCAGAAGATAAAGATCGCGATAGGAAAGGGCTGGGAGGGCCGCACGATTCTGGAAGTCTGCGATTGCCTGCGTATTGTGCGAATATCGAGCAAGAGAGTTGAGCTGTTTTAACCCTTGAGTCAGGTTAATCAGGGAGAGCTCTCGCTTATCTTTTTTATTCAGTCGCCCGATTGCACTGAACAAATGGTCGAACTTGAGATTTTTCAGGTCAGTTAGGATGGTCGCTAATTCCGCGAAATTATAGGGATGCCTGGCAAGCGTATAAACAAATTCAACGGTGTAGGTCGTTTCACCCTTGAGGGCATGAATCTGTTCTGAAAGTCTATTGACTTGTTCCAGAAGTTTTTCTGGTTTCAACCCTGCTTTCCGACCATACATCCATACCTCAGGGAAATCTTGCTGGAACTTTTCCTCTGCCAAAGCATACTTCTTGTCAAGGCGAATCCTGGAGAGGACAGATGTCAGATCGACCAATTTTTGCAGTCGTTCATTGATAGTATGAAGGTCTTTGCAGGAAGCAATGGATGCCTGCAAGTCATTTTTTTGTACCTGCAACTCAATCACAGTAAGACGGGTAAGTGGCAAGTCATTTTCAAAAACTAAAGATAGCTTTTCAACTATTGATGCGCACTCGTCAATGTTACGCAGAGAAGCATGGTCAAGGTTGGAAGCAGTATCTTGATCGCATTCCTCATGATTGATGGTGTTGCAGGCCTCAAGTATTTGAGGAATGTCATAACGGCATTGATAAAGTGCGGTCAAAGAGTCGAGGGAAATGCCTTCAAAGTCTGGCAATGCCGGATTTTGAGCGAATACTTCAATTTTTTTTAGGTCTTGGGCGATGTCCATGTTCAGGGCACCAGTTATCATGGAGCTATCCAAGGCCAATTCTTCTTCAAGCTGACAAAAACGAAGGAGTTGCCGACTTGTCTGGGGGAGTAATTTTGCATTACTGATTGTTGCGGCGATGATCTGTTCCAAATGTTCGCGGACTTTCAATTGATCCCGTTCTACCGCTTCAAGGTTGAACTGATCCGCTCTTCTGGCCGCACCGTCAATGACCGGTAATGAGAGAGAGTTGTCGATGGTGTTGAGGGTGGTCAGATCGTTGGATTTAGTGATCCTGATAATAGATGGTTTGGTGTGTGGATGGAGCACTTTAAACTTATCGGTCAACATCCTTTCCACGACATCCAGAGCCTCTTTCTTGTGGGAGGTGATGATGATGGATTTGTTGTTTTGATTCGACCAATAGGTTATCGCCCCGATAGTGTGGGATTTCCCCGTTCCTGGAGGCCCATCAACCACAACAATTCTGTTTTTCTGATTAGCAAGTGCGGTCAGAATTTTTTTTTGTGAGGGGTTGAGCGGCAAGGGGTTATCGGAATAAAAGCCTCGCGCCGAATTCTTGGGATACTCTTCTCGATATTGAGCGTTGGTTTCATCATAAGTATTGGCAACCTTTCCTTGCAGATAATCGTCCACAAAATTGATGATCGAAGAACCTTCACCTCTTTCGATTTTGGTCATCAGCTCAGAATAGTCGAGAATCCGCTTGTCTTCGCCCTTGATTATCTGGAGACCAAAGCGATATTTCAGATACGGCAACCCAATTCGTGGGGCAGGGATAAAACAGGAATCATAGGTCGTAATATTTTGCGGGGGCAGAGCATATTCGCCGGTAAGAAAACTATCTAATTGCCGC
>DYNZ01000243.1 GCA_020720805.1 Leptospira biflexa
CCGGTATTTTCGTTGTCATCAACGATGCATTTCACTTTGCTTTCAGCCGATGAAGTTCTATAGTGAAAAGGTGTTGCCTGTGCTGATCATGCCACCCCATCGTTCTTTCGCTATTGGGCCCCATTGATGAAATGATACTGAATTACCTGTCTCTTTTAAAAAATGCAACTTGAATTCTCATTTTTCTCCCTTTAAACCTTTCTTGTCTGGGTCATGAATCATAGCCAGCCGTCAAAGACCAGTGATATCCTTCGGCCATATTCTTTGGAGTCCCGATATTTTTTGTTTATTTTCTTGCTCTCCATCCTTTTCCTGGGGCGCATTCTCTGGCCATTCTGGTCTATTCTGGTGCTCTCTTTTCTGTTAGCCAGCCTGTTTCGGCCATTCTATCTCTTTTTTCATAAAAACAGAGTGTCGCCGCATCTTGCTTCCATCCTGACCTGTTTCTTTATCATTTTTCTGGTCTTTATCCCTCTGCTTCTGTTTATTGGCGCTTTATCAAACGAGGCTCTCAGCCTTTATCAATGGGGTCGGGACAGTGGTCTTGGCATAAAGGCCCAAGCCTTTCTTCAGGAAAACCCCATGGCGGCAAAATTTCAGGCCTTCATGCATGGGTTTGGCATTGATCTTGAGCCCAGCCAGCTTACCGAGGCTCTGTCTTCGCTGGTCAAAACCGGCGTTTTTTTTCTCTATAATCAGGCCAGTTCCTGGGCTGCCAATGTATTACAGTTTCTGGCCCTCTTCATCATGATGATTCTGATCATCTTCTTTCTTCTGATAGACCAGGAAAGACTGATTGCCTTTTTTATCCGCCTGTCACCGCTTCCTGATCATGAAGATCAACTGTTGCTGAGCAAGTTTGAAGAGACCGCGAATGCCCTGCTCAAGGGAAACCTGATTGGTGGTGTTCTGCAGGGGGTGATTGCCGGAGTGGCCTTTGCCCTCCTTGGACTGAAATCGCCTCTGCTCTGGGGCTGTGTCATGGCGCTGGTCGGTTTTCTGCCCATCGTCGGCGTCGGCCTGGTGGTCATCATCCCTACGGCGCTGTTTTTAGGAATGAATGGAAAAATTGGCATTGGTATCTTTCTTTTTCTCTTTTATATGCTCCTCTCTTTTACCATCGAATCGGTTATTAAACCCAAACTGATTGGCGGACAGGTAAAAATGCACACCCTGCTGGTTTTTCTCTCTTTTATGGGCGGATTGGCGGTTTATGGAGCCTTGGGCATTATTTACGGACCGTTGATTATGACCGCCTTTTTGACCCTTGCGGAGTTATATCTGGTTCGTTATGATTCTTCTCTGTCCAAAGGTCATCGGGAGACTGAGAAGAGTGGATCGTTATGAATTTTTCTTCAGGAGTACAGCTCATGAAGCATTCTTGCACAATCGCGCTGGTCGTGCTCATCACCGGAACGCTTCCCCTGACAATGGCCCTGGCCGGCGGGGCGTCCAACCCGTGCGAACTTCTGAGTCAAGGAGAGGTCGAAACCCTGATTGGCGAAGCTGTGCGGGCACCGGAGCTACAAGAGACAAAAAATCCGCTGGGACAAAAAATGTGCCTGTACACCGCGACCGGCTCCGACCGTCTGGTCCAGATTTCCATCACCCGCACCGGCGATATGAGCGCCAAGGTTCGCGCCAGCGGACAAAGCGCGCCAGCCATCTACGCCACGACCAAACAGATGCTCAGTCCCGTGGAGCCGGTGGCAGGGATTGGAGATGATGCCTTCTGGGGGGTGCCAGGGTTGCATGTGTTACGGGGCGAGGTGTATCTTCTGATAACGGTGGGTAACACCAGTAAGGCCAGTAATCGTACCCTGGCGCACCAGATTGCGGCAAGGCTTGTGCCCCGTTTGTAATTCCATTTCTCAATCAGGGCGTGAACGGGAAGGCAAACGAGCTATTCCGCCCGCAGGGCCTCGACGGGATGCAGGGTGGCGGCCCGTCG
>DYNZ01000084.1 GCA_020720805.1 Leptospira biflexa
CAACCGGTCACTTGTACTGAGCTTGTCGAAGTAAATCTTGTGCTGTGGTTCGACAGGCTCACCATACAAGTTTATCGAAGCATCGATGCTTATTGGTATAACATCGTCAAAGGCTCAGCACATCGCCATCAGGACCATACTGGATAATAGAAACAAGTTTCTGATCCTCATTATATACAAAATAGGCCGATTTGCTCAATTTGTCGCCTTCAAATAACTCAGCACTCACCTTTTTCCCGGTCGCGTCAAAGTAACCAACCTCTTTTAATACCTTTTTATTTTTATTGATCGTGGTTCGCGTTGTTGTACTGATCACACTGTCCTCATTGAGGAGAATTTGCAGAGATGATCGAAATTGGTTATTAAAAACTTCATCATACCCGATGCACATGCCTTGTAAGGTATAATACTTTTTCACGTAGCGGCTTAGCTCTAAGCTCTCCTCAGCCTTAAAATTATCCCCTGTTACCTGTAGGCCCCTTATTTTATAATCGCTTAAAAATTCCAGTACGGTTTCACCGCTACGATAGTAAAAAAGGGTCTGATTTTTTTTTCTGTCCGGATAAAACCGCAGCAACATCTCCCAGAGCGCAATCTGGGTATAGCTGTCAGGATGGGGATGCGGAAACGCGCCCTGTTCCACAACGGGAACAAAGGGGGAGATGGGAAAGAAATGGTGAAAGCTTTCCCATTTTTTCTGCTCCTGCCTAAGTAAGAAATCGCCATCTCTGAGAATTCTTTCAAAATGAAACACTAGCGGAAAGAATAAAAAACGCCCGATGAGTTTACTACCAATCACCCGATGCTGTTCATTAAAATAGACCCTAAAATAGCTGCGCCGGAACAAACTTTGCCAAAAGGTTAGTCGCCGGCGAAAACGCCGACGGCTATGGTCATATATCAAATAATTGGATGATTTTGCCCGCCGCAGGGATCGGACTGGCTCACGCCAGATCGACAACATTTGCCATTGAAATGGCAGAAACTGTATAAAAAATTTCCGAATTGCGAGAATGGCAAATCTTAGATGAACAAAAATAATCTTCAACCCACTCCCAGCTTCAGATTCTTTTTTTATTTGCGGTGGCTTCATATACCGACTAACCCTCTTTCAGAAACTCTCGTTCAAGAACCTTTATGTTTAGATCGCAAACGATGCTCTATCGTTCCCGTTATAATTTGCAATGTTCTTACTCTGGCATAAAGTTTGTCATTCGCGGCAATGATATTCCAGGGTGCATATCCTGTGCTTGTTTTTGTCAGCATATCTGTAACGGCCGGTTCGTACACATCCCATTTATCTCGATTGCGCCAATCCTCGTCTGTAATTTTCCACCTTTTGAATGGATTCTGTTCCCGCTCCTGAAATCGTTTCAACTGCTCATCACTACTGATCTGCAGCCAAAATTTCAAAACTACTGTGCCAAAATTGTAGAGGTTTTCTTCAAATTCATTGATCTCCTGGTAAGAGCGTCGCCACTCATGCTCTTCACAAAAGCCCTCTACCCTCTCCACCAGAACCCTGCCATACCAGGATCGGTCATAGATTGTGATATGACCTCCTTTGGGAATATGGCGCCAGAAGCGCCAGAGGTAGTGGTGAGCCAGCTCCTCATCAGTAGGCGCCTTGACACCCATAACCTTAAAGGCTCTGGGATCAAGTTTTTCGATAACCCGGCGAATATTCCCCCCTTTGCCCGCGGCATCCCAACCTTCATAAACAATCACAACAGGGATCCGTGATTGGTACAAAGCCAACGATTGTTCGCGTAGAAGAAGCTGGAGCTCAGGAAGAAGCTTCTCATACTCTTGCAGACTTACAGTTTGATTCATATCCACTCGATCCAGTATCATGAGGAAACCTCCTGCATTTGCGAAAACAGCTTCTCTACATCCGTTATCTGGTGATTTCTCTCACGTAATGCCTGACTCACCAACTCCCAAATCGTTTGCTCAACCCGCACCTTGCCAAAGCGAAGATCCTCACAGGGGATTATATGCCAGGGAGCCACATGAGTTGAGGTACGTTGAAACAGGAACTCCATCTCCGCTTTTATCTTTTTATACTGCTTTAGCCGTTTCCACTCCTGTTTGCCTACCTTCCACTCCTCATATTTATCTTTTTCAATCTTTTCAAACCGTTTTTTTTGCTCTTTAGCGCTGATATGAAGCCAGAACTTGATCAATAGTGTTCCATTGTCGGAGAGCTGACGTTCAAATTGCAAAATTTCGCGTATTCTAAGCTCGCATTCATATTCGCTTAGTTTTTCCTGAAGCCTTAGATTCAGAATGCGCCGATACCAACTCTCATCAAAAATCACGATTTCCCCTTTGCTGGGACTATGTACCCAGAATTTCCACATAAATGGCCTGAAAATCTCTTCGATTCCGGGTTCATTGCCGCTGAACACTGTAAAAAAACGGGCATCAAGACTCTCAATTACCGATTTAATCACACTTCCCTTACCAGCTGCATCCCAACCTTCAAACACCAACAAAATCGGCATCTTAGCGGTAATCGCATCTTTCTGAATAAAAAAAAGTTTATGATTAAGCTTGTCCCTCGCCTGTTTGAATTCATCCTTCGACAAGGATTGCTCTAGATCAATCTGTTCCAGCATACGCATCCGCCTCCCTCTGAGAAAGTAGAGAACCTTCCGGTATTTGCCAATGGTCAGAATAATTTGGCAAGAATAAAAAGCTAACTTTGAGAATCTTTCAAACTCTGAATTTTCTGCAGGTAGATTTTTTCGGAACGCAACACCTCCATGATGCTGCTGTTCTTGTACAGCAGCGCAGAGTTGAAGGCTAGTTTACCGCACTCAAGGACTCCGCCAAAGGGGGTCAAACCATGCAAATATCCGCGCGCAGTTATCTTCTCCAGGTAGAAAGGGATAAAACGGTGCTTGTCATTAAGCTGTTGGACTGGCTGGTCAGACATCTTTTTTAGTTCTGCCTTCTGCTGCAAATTAAGCTTTTCGGCGTTGGCATGGTTAAATAGGACAATCAGAAGGCTCTCTCCAAGACTAAAAAAAGTTGAGGAGATTTGCTCCAAGAGTTGATAGCTCAACGCAACTAGCTCATCCTGCTCGGCCTGGATGCCCTGACGCTTAATCTTTTCCTGAAGAGCATAGAACTCGGCAAAAGTGAGGGAAAAATTGGGGGATTTTGTCAAAAATTTCTCTACTTCAGTCTGTTTCTCCTCCAGATTATGAATCTCCTTGGCAAAGATTCCTGGTTGAAACAGGGGGATATGGATATCTTTATTAGATATTGCAATTTCGCCGTCCAGCAGAGGCCTTAACTCCTTGAAAAAAAAGCGGAGAATCTCTTTCATTAAAACGAGGGGATGGCCAAGAAGTTTCTTGATCTCCTCTTTCAATTTTTTATCAAATACGCCCGACTCCTGAAAAACAAAAATCAGAATTTCCCGAAACAGAGGAAAAACAAACTTACTTTCTGCTGTAATCGTAAGCAGCTCATTTTTCAGAATCTCAATTTTTGCAATCTGTATCTCCCACTCCTCTACCTGCTGCTCTCTGCCTCGAAAATATTGCTCGATTTTTAATTTGAGTTCTGGATTTACCAGAAACTGTTTACTTTCAACTGATCGCGTGCCAAACATCAGCTCTAAATCACCCAGTCGTGGTACATTTTTATCTCGTATGGCAACAAGACCAATTGCCACATCGGTAAATTGTATCTGACCTGCGCGGTTCTCAAAAAATCGACGGAATAACAGGAGCCCTGTTTTCTCATACTTACTGTTATCATCGAAATCAAAAAAATGGGACAATGCGCTCTCCAGCAGTTCGTAGTAGCCTTTGTCCTGTCGCAGGAGAAAATAGTCTGAAAAAAACCTGTTACCAATCTTGAATAACTCATCAGCTTCGCGTTGTCCCTGGTCGATCGCAGTCGCAAAAAGAAAAAACCCCTCTAACAACTTGGAAAAATGGTACAGAAGGTTATAATCGAGAATGGGAAGCTTTTTCCACCCCTCCTCTGCTAAATATTGACGAATTCGCTTCTGCAATACAGCGGATTCCTGTAGCGGTAGTGAGCGAAAGGCCTGGATCGTATCTTCATGCAACTCAAATTGCGTTCCCAAGAGCTTGGGTCGAATGATGTTCTTCTGATCGGCAAACTCCCGTAGCTGTGCCCGCGTGCTAAACAGAAACTCCCAGAAGGAGACCGGATGATGCTTGCCTGATTTGCCAACCGATCCGCTACTTTCTGCGTTCAGATTGCCTTTGGGTCGTCTCGACTTCGTAGTGGTTGCTAAATCTGCATCGGTAATTTTCTTGGCCGGACCACGATCCAACTCTTCAATGAGCTCTATGCGCCGAATAAGATCTTTATAAGAATCTAAAATATCCTGGACTTTTGCTTCCTGCTCTGGAGACCGTTTGATTTGAAGTAACTCCCCCAGACGCTTGTTTGCGTCCAGAAGTCTGCGCTGCGAAGGATCCATAGCCACCTTTTTTGACGACCTACCTAGACATATTTCGACAAGCTTCAGATTTAGATGACATCAAGCAACCACTCTTTTTCTGCTGCGGCAGCTTCCAAGAGAATAATCACGAAATCCTGTGACCTGCTCTTTTTGCTTGACGAATTTTCTCTGCTTTTCCTACTCTTTTTCCTGTCGATTACGGTTTTTTCCTATCGAAATGGACGATGATACAATTATATACTCGAAACACTTTGGTTCTCGGGTTTTATACTGGCTAAAGGGTGCGTCGACATCGCTGGCATTGCCTTGCGATATCCGAAAACCAAAATGCCTTTAGTATATACCCTTGCTCCTATCGATTTTCGACAGATATTCGATGCAAAATCAAAATTTTGGATAAAAAAATAGTTCGCTTATGCTGAGTCAACTGCGCAACATCCCCCTTTTCGCCATCATACTGGCTACCGTTGCGCACTCTGCCCTGGCGCAGATTGTTCCCACTTCCCCCGCGGATGAAAAAATTAAAAACCTTTCTCTTCAAAAAACTCCAGACTCCAGCCCTCTGGATGAGCAAAAAAGCAGTAACGACGATACCGCTCTCACTAAAAATGCTATCAAACTTGGGAAATCGGGTCAATATGACAGGTCTCTCACCCTTTTTCAGGATATTCTCCAGATCCAAAAAGCCAGAATGGCTCGGACTTACAATAACATTGGTTACCTCCATGAACTAAAAGGGGACACTGCCAAGGCTATCGAATTCTATAATTTGGCGATACAACTGGATGCGAAATTGGTTGAATCGAATGCCAACCTGGGTAGACTTTTCTTTACACAAAAAAACTGGGAAAAATCGGTTCAATATGGTGAAGCCACCCTGCGCATCGATCCGCTCCACTCTGAAGTAAAAAAGTGGCTGCCGATAGCCTACGAGAAACTTCTAGAACAAAGGAAAGAGGAGCTTCTCGGAAAAAAAAAAGTAACTGAAAAAAAAAAAATTAAATCCCGCAGCGCGCTGATCCAGGCCAATATCTCCACAAAAGCCAGAACCAACTACTCCTATACAGATAAAGCACTTTTAGGGCGAAAATACAACGGATATCAACAGCCATACCCGGCTCCTCTTGAGTTAGATCTCTGGTTTTTTCCTTACGAACGCCTTTTTATCCAAATCAGACAAGAGAGCCCGGATTTCGGAATCAATAATCCAGATTTTCTTTATGCGCGGCAGAATTTTTCCCTATTCTACCGCATTGGCAGAATCCACCTTGGTACAGGGGTGCTACTATCTGAGCTCAATACGCGCCAAATCCGGCACGAAAACGAAGACCTGGTATTTCAATATCCGGACACGGCGATCTCAGATATGCGGACAGATCAAAAATTCGGATTTACCATTGCCCAGGAGCTCAGGGGTGCTCAATATATCATTCAATGGTATCCAAGACTCTATCCCAGGGTAACAAAAAGCACAGGCGGTTTCACATTCGATTATACAGAGCTATCAGCGCGCATCTCCCGGAATATGCCAGGATACCGGGTGTACATGAACTTTCTCATGCGTGAGGTGTTTGTCTATCAGTTCAATGTGGATCTGGACACCAATAATACGATTGTTTCGGGCACCAAAACCCTTAGCCACTATTTTGGGCATAGTGATTTTACCATAGGAGTGGACCTTAAACTGCTGGATCGCAGCCCTCGCTGGCCCTTTGAGCTTTTTTTCGCATTGGAGGCAGGAGGTCGCCTTTATCTGAGGGATGTAAAAAATGACTCTCCCTTTTCTATCTTAAATGGTCAGGGATATTTTGGTTTTAGTCCCACCAATTTTTTAGAGGGTGATAGCTTTAAGGGATACTACACAAACTCTACTTTACTCCGATTTCAACTGTTGCAGCGGTTTATGCCTGAACTTTCCGTTCGCCAGGGGTTGGAGTTTGAAATCGCGAGCCAGGCTCAAAATCTTCATGGTATAAACCTCATTCTTGCATTGGATTACTATTATTTTTGAAGTATGATACCTCCACACCTAAAATCATCAGAACAAAAAATCATTCAGGCCATTCTCTTTATAATCTCCAACGCACCCCAGCTCAACAAATACTCACTGGGAAAAATTCTCTATTATATTGATGCCCGCCATTTTCAGACCAATCAAGCCACAATCACAGGTAAGGGCTATCTGCATATTGAACGATCCCCCTTACCTGTAGGCATGAACGAGATCCTGGCAAAAATGGTGAGCGAAGGTAAAATCCTGGTGAAACCCTCCATAAAGGATGGCAAGGTACAGGCTATGGTTTTTGAAGCACTTCAGCCGCCAGATACTAGAGTATTTTCCCGCCTCGAGATGAAAACACTGAGAACAATCACCACAGTTCTCGGCAGGAAAATTGATGATGAGAGCAGGATCTTTCCCAGGTTATATGAACACTACATCATAACAGATCTCTTCACGGAGATTGATTTCAGCAAATTACCCAGCGAACGACCGCCCAAAATGGATAAAAAACGAAAATTAATAGAGATTGGAGATAAAATCTACAAGATTTTATTTGAAGGAAATTAAAGTATTGCTCTTTCATAACCAATTTAAGGAGAATACAAGGAAAATAGATGGGAACCTCAAGTTCCGATTGAATGTGTGTCGATAATGGGACATAGAGAAAACTCTTTTTTTATTAAGCCCTTTTGTGCCTGATGGCAACCATTTTCGAGGAGGAAAAAATGAAAGGCTTTGGACTCATAGCTGCGCTGCTTCTTATACCTGGTACTTTAGCTCTTGCTGAGGTACGTACAGATCCGGATACCGAAACAAAGTATTGGGAGAATAACATTGGTCCCCAGGAGGTAGCCCCCCGATATCAGGATGGCAGATCCATCAAAAACGAACTTTTTGAGGTCAAAAACCTGGCTTTTAACAGACGTCACCATACAAATGGACTCGGCGATTATCTGACTGTTACGTTTGATATTTTCAACGTGAAAAATGATCCCTTTGAGGGATATATGTTTGTGGTTGCCAGCATGGAAAAACGCTACAGACGCGGACCGAGTTATTACGTCCTGGTTACGAATATCAGCCCTGACCCAACGAATAAAAATGTCAGTTTCAATGTCAGCGAAGGCTTTTTTCCGATTAAGCAAAAAGAGATCGCCAGCGGCGATGGCGGTAAAGAGGTTTTAGGGCAGATGACCCGGGAAGAGCTACTCAACAATCAGGCTAAGGATCCAACCAAGGGTATTCCCATCAATGTAAAAGATCGTCTACAGGTGGATATCAAGCACTTTATGCGCTATTCCCGCGAACAGAAATTTTTTGATCATGTCACGATTCTTATCTATGGCAAACAAAAGCAGAAAATGGTAGGGTATAAGATTACAGATGATCCGAAGCGTCAGGGAAAGAAGCAGATGGTTCGCTTCGAAGAAAAAAAAGAGGGAGATAAAACTGTCCAAAACTACATTGTGGAAGAAAAATTCCCCCTGCTTTTCTCGGAAAGAATCAGGTTGACCAATAAATTATACAACTTTCGCTAATCACGAACGCTAGGAGATGGACGCCCCTCCTCAGTTAAACCCCTATTCAACTCCACACAGGGCTTTTAGCTGGTATTCCATCTCCTCGGTACTCTCCAATTTCATAAAAGATGACCCTACTAGATATCCATAAGCGAAAGCGTCATAGGCTAAAAAATCTTTCCCATTACTGAAACCAGACTCAGCAATTATCCGAATTCTACGAGCGCTCAGCTCCTCACGTAATCCGTGCCAGATTCGTACTCCATGCTCTAAATCCAGATGCAAAGAGTGCAAATTTCGGTTATTAATTCCAAAAAGATCCTGAATGGGATCAAAATACTGCAAGGAAAAGACAGCGTCAGCCTCCTCTTTCGCATGAATCTCCACAAGCGCCCATAACCCTAACTGCCTACATTTTTTTAAAAGGCCATCCATTGTCCCTTGATCCAAATAGCTTGCGATCAGCAATACCCCATCCGCACCCCAAAGCCAGGACTCTTCGACCTGATCCGGGTGAAACAGAAAATCTTTTCGTAAAAGCGGAAGGTGTACAGAGGCGCTGATCGATTGGAGATTCTGAAGAGAACCAAAAAAAAAGTCACGCTCTGTAAGCACTGATATAGCCCACGCTCCTGCCCTTTCATAAGCCTTGGCAATATCAATTGGATTCATTTTTGTGTTGATAGTCCCCAGGGATGGAGACCCTGGCTTGACCTCTGCGATCAGACGCCGCCCGCCACGCTTCCAATCCAACCCCCTGGGGTGCTCTTGTCGTGGTGCTCCCGGCTTTGCGATTCCGCTTTGCTGGAATTGCCGCTCCTTTTGTTGAAATATTTTTATTAAAGTACTATTGGTGGCGTCCATACACCCTTCTTTAGGCTGATAACTCTCTGGTGATATGAATATAATTTTCCATTTGAGCAGCGGCTGCGCCACTTTGGATCATGTCAGAGGCTAATCGCATCCCCTGGGCCGGATTCTCCACCTTGCCTACCAACCACAAAGCGTACGCAGCATTGAGAATCACCATATCTCTGGCAGCAGAATTTACCCCACGAATAGCGCCAGTAAAAACACTCTTTGCCTGGTACTCATCTGTTACAATTATATCCGCCAAAGCGGAAGAAGCATACCGCAAGCCAAAATCGGCTGGATTGATGACAAGATGCCGGGTTGGACCGTTGCTTTGAAAGTAGTACGCGTCCGTTTCGGCAAAGATAGATATCTCATCAAATCCATCGCGGCTATGAACTACCATTGCATTCTTCAAACCCATATTACGCAAAACGCCTATCATCACAGTCAACAGATCAAAATCAAAAATACCCATAAGCTGGCTATTAGCATGCAATGGGTTTGCCAGAGGTCCTAAAATATTGAATATCGTTCTGACGCCAAGCTCCTTGCGAACCGGAGCTACATAGCGCATAGCAGGATGGAAAGTTTGAGCAAACAGAAAACCAAGATGCAACCTCTCCAGTGCCTGCGCCACCTGGCTGGTCTCTAGCTCGATATTAGCGCCAAGGGATTTTAAAATGTCAGCGGACCCGCTTGAAGAGGAGACTGCCCTGTTTCCATGTTTTGCCACAGTTACCTGACAGCTCGAAACAACGATGGCAACAGCCGTAGAGACATTAAAAATCCCCTTTTTATCCCCTCCAGTTCCACAGGTATCTAACAGATCACCGTCATATTTGTACCCATCCGCCTTCTCTCGCATTCCTTCAGCAAATGATGTGATCTCGGCTTCCGTTTCCCCTTTCAGATGAAGGGCTGTGAGGAAAGCAGCGATCTGGACAGGTGTTACGCTCCCTGACATAATCAAATGGATTGCCTGCCTGGCCTCTTCCGGGCTTAAATCCTGTTTTTGATAAACCTTTTGAAAGAGTTGCTGAATCATAATAAATTCCATTATTTTAATTTAGGATAAATGTTGTTCTTCCTGGCTACCCAATAGAACCAGGTTGTTGCGATGGACAACCGTCTGATAGGTGTTTTTCCCTAATAATATGGAAAATTCGGAGCTATGGTGACCTTTTATTTTCGTTAGCTCTTGTGCAGAAAAATGACTCAACCCACGGGCGAAGACCCCGCTGGCATCCGCAATATCGACCTGATCTCCCATAGAAAAATTGCCTTCAATCTCCCGAATCCCTATCGCTAGCAGACTACTTCCCTTTTTTTTCAATTGAGCTGCTGCTCCATTATCCACAAAGATGGTACCTCTGGAACTCTTTCCGAGAGCAATCCACCTTTTTTTCCCGGACCAGTGCTGGGCTTCAGTTGGATTAAAAAAAAGTGTTCCAATATCGCGTCCCTGCAGTAAAACTTCCAGGCTTTTCCGTGCGTTAAAATTCTGTATGACACACTTCATTCCATTTTTCATGAGCAGATCTGCCGCTCTGATTTTTGTCATCATACCGCCAGTACCGTATTGGTTTGTACCGCCAGAAATATTTTGCAGAATCTTAGTATCAATCTTCTTGATCCAGGATTCGCGGACGCCATCGATGAGAAACCCATCTATATCCGAAAAAATTACGAGGAGATCCGCGTTCACCATGAGGGCTACATTGGCAGCCAGCGTATCATTATCTCCGAAGAGTAACTCCTCCACTGCTACACTATCGTTTTCATTCAGAACGGGGATTACCTTAGCTTTGATTAAGGTCTCCATAGCATTGCGCAGGTGCAAATAGGAATCCCGGCGGTTCATATCCGCCGCAGAGAGCAGAATCTGGCCAATATGCAAACCCTGAGGTTGAAAAATACGGCGAAAATTCTCCATGAGAATACCCTGACCAACAGCGGCAAGTCCCTGCTTTTCGGGAACGGAGAGCTGACCAAAGGGCTTTGGCCACTGCAACTGCCAGTGGCCCAGAGAGACAGCCCCGGAGCTGACAATGACCACATCGATTCCTTTTTTTTGCAGGCGGCTGATCTGGTTCGCCAAATCCTTCAAAAAGGGACGGTTTACCTTTTTTTTTCCAAAAACGGAGGAGCTGCCTATTTTAATAACAAGACGCTTTATAGATTCCAGACCTGGTCTTGACGCAGGAGGCTTTCGCAACATATTCTTCTCTCTCGTGAAGTATTGAAAGATCTTCCCGACCGAAAAAATAATAAAACCGTGAATTGGCAACGCTTTTTATGGATTGGGTTGAACAGATATACTCGAAACACTTTGGTTCTCGGGTTTAATACTGGCTAAAGGGTGCGTCG
>DYNZ01000244.1 GCA_020720805.1 Leptospira biflexa
CACAATCAATGCCTTCCCAGGCCCCTTAATATAATCAACCATTCTTTGCAGACCAGGCGAAAGATCCCGCTTGGTCACCATGGTAATGGGCCGCCCTACCATTGGGATCTTCGGGCCATTAACGCTCTCGTCCACCTGGGCCAGAGCGCCTAACGACACCGCCCCGGAAGTGGCAACCACCTTGCTTTTGACATCTGCCGCGTCTGTCCCTTCCACAACCTCTTTTGTATATTCAGCGCCATCCATAATATTTTTTTGGAAAACGGCCTGTGTCCCCGGAATTTTACTCCCAAAAACAACCTTTACCGGCAGTTGCGGGCCACCAACCTCTGACCAGTTTTTGATCTTTCCGGTAAAAATACCCGCAAGCTGTTCCTTGGAAAGCTCGGTGACCGTCACATCTTTATTGGTCAGAACCCGAACCACATCCTTGCCGATAACTTTTACCTTATACAAAGCCTTGTGGGGTACCGGATATCCTTCTTTCTCCATGAGCAATATCCAGTCAACATAAGTTAATCCACCAACTGCCGCCTCGATGACATCCTGATCCAGATCCTTGAAGGCCTGGGCCGGGCCATTGGAAATCAGGGTTAACTTGTCACCGGTGGCCTGCTCCATGGGGGTCTGAATTTTCTTGAAGATATTCTCAATTGCTGCCGCCCCCGAGCCTACCTTGACCTCGTCGGCCCCCGCCGTTCCAGCGATGGCACAACAACAAATCGCACATGCAACCATTTTGAGAACAAGCATACCCTTTACTTTCAACATACAAATGCCTCCTTTTTTGTCCACAAGAATAAAAGATGATAGAAACAACCAGTATCTATCAATGCTACACCAACGAACATCCTCATGCGATTCTTTTTTTTGGAACGACCATTTACTTTGCCTGGGTCTGGGGCGCGGCTATCAAGGCCTGCCCCGGCCCTTCAATAAAATCCAGCATTCTTTTTAACATCTGTTGCTTAAAAGGAACAAGGTCTCGTTTGACAATCAGAATAATCGGCCTGCCAACAAGAGGAATGGTGGGAGCATTGACGGTCGCGTCAATCTGGGCCACGACCCCCAAAGAGATTGCCCCCGGCGTGGCCACCACCCTTTTTTTAAGATCTGCCGCAGTTGTCCCCTCTACCGCCCCTTTCAAATAAGCCGCCCCGCCCATCATCGCTTTTTTAAAAACCGCCTGAGTCCCTGGGATCTGACTGCCCAGAACAACCACTATCGGCAGTTGTGGCCCCCCAACTTCCGACCAGTCCTTGACTTGTCCGGTAAAGATACCGGCCAACTGTTCCTTGGACAGGGCCTTGACCGTAACGGTTTTATGGGTGAGAACGAGAATGACATCTTTGCCAATAATATATGATTTGTAAAGGTCTTTCTTCGGCACCGGATACCCCTCTTTCTCCATCATGGCCAGCCAGTCCACAAAAATAAATCCGCCAACTGCGGCATCCACAACCCCGTCATCCATATCTTTAAAGGCCTGCACCGGGCCACTCTCCATGAGACTTATCGTATCTCCGGTCGCTTGTTCCAGGGGGACTTGAATCTTTTTGAAAATACCCTCGGCAGCGGCGGCCCCAGCCCCAATTTTCAGCTTACTGGCCCAGGCGGAACCAGAACTGGCAAGACAACACAAGAACAAGACAAAAACCGAAAATTTACACATCCCCCTTGCACGCACCATACGACCTCCTTGACATGAGATGGAAAAACAGATGAATCGCCCCTTCCAGAGGTTGACTTGAACAACCTTTTCTTTGGTCATATCACAAGACGAACACAAAAAAAATAGGAAAATCTGCAAAGCCGCCCGATTCAACACGCAAACAAAATCATCGCCGCTTGCTCCCTGTTTTTTTTTCATAACACTCGCTTTCCTCTTATTTTTCTTGACAATTCCACAGTCCCCCTATAAAAAATGTTAGGGAAGAGTTAAGC
>DYNZ01000085.1 GCA_020720805.1 Leptospira biflexa
AATGGACGCGGTTATGGCATTGCCCAACCGGTCAAATTCGATGCTTATTGGTATATAACCCGAGAACCAAAGTGTTTCGAGTATATCTTGCTTAAGGCAGAATGGTCAATCCTCAACCACACTTTTAGTCGGATCCGCGCTTGTCACATAAATCCAGGATGAATTGACATGCACAGGAAAGGTGCCTTCGATATTGCCATCTTCTACATGGATATGTGAAACTGTTTTGGGGTCTGTCCCCGTTAACGTCCAAATATGCGATCCATCATAACTGATGGCAACAGCGGCATTTATATCCGGCGCAGTTAAGGTCGTCACCTTTTTGTAATCTGCGGAGTCTGGATCCATGTTGATATGGTACACCAATTTTTGGCTTGTGTCCGAGTAAGCTAAGGCTTTCCCATTTTCCGATAAGGCATAATTGCCGTTTTCGATGTTCCATCGCAATGCTGCCCCGCTGATCGTAATTTTTTCCATGGTTTTATTCTGCATATTCAGAAGAACCAGGGAGTCACTCGTATCGCCACTGGTTGGTTTATGTGGCGCGAAAGCGATGCGGTTGGAACCGCCGTGGTACAGAAAATTCACACGGTTGATGCCAGAGGGATACGCAATTGCCGCATTGTCGGTGGGTTGGCTTGTCGCCGCATTGGTAAAATCAAGATACTTGATTCCCTCGTTGCAGGCGACAAATGTGGTTTTATTGGTGTGGTAGTACGCATCGCCATGGATAAAGGTACAGAAATTATTATACTCATATTTTGTTGCATTTGGTGAGGCAATATCTACAATGCGAAGCCATGCATCCGCAGCAGTACCGCTCCCCTTGTCTGTGGTTATAAGCCAGGAGTCTGTCAGCAAAGCTACAGAATGGGTAGAGCCTTTATCGGATGTTGTGACTGTGCCATCCGCTGTGTTTATAATTGCCAATGTGGAGTCGCCATCATTGGCAAAGATAACCTTGGTTTTGTCTGGATTGTATCCCATGTGTACGGGATTATTTAAACCACTAGTTTTTGGAGAATAGGACAGTTTTTCCGGGACTTCTTGGTGTAGATGATCCACATGAGCATGAAAGCCGGTTGTGAATGCATAGGCTTTGTTGTCCGATCCGGCCATCCAGATGGCAGGGTTATCCCCATCAATGCCCCCTGCTGTCATGATATGCATATTGGCATGAGCTTTTGCGTCTTCTTCTAAGGCCGGAGTGGATGTTCCCGTAGTACCGACAAATTTATAGGCTCGGATTTTGCTGTTAGTGCTGTCATAGACCCAGATCCAGGCATGGACTGAGTCATGCTCATCATTATCGCTTTGGCCGAGGTTCTCGGTGCTCTCTTTGCAGCCGCCAAGAAACAGCACCGCCGCAATCAGCAAGAAAGAGAGCCGCGCGACTGGCGCATTATCGATAAGAAAAATTTTTTTAATTAAAGATTGTGAATTCATGCTATAACCTGCTTCGATATTCCGTTTTGGTTAAACAATGGCATGCATTCTCAGGGGGATTTCACCTTGAGCCCCCTGGAAGTGGACATACCTCTATTGTTTGCTTTCGTTCTGAATGGTTTCCCCAAAGAGGGCTTCCCTTAGCTAAGCCAGGGTGCACCGTTTCTTTCAGGATGGGTTTACCATTCCAACTATACAGAGAAGAATGGCAAATGAAGGGTTATAGGGAAGGGGGAGCGCGGGTGCGCTTTAGGGTCGTTGGCGACCCTAATAAGTTTTTTTCAGGGTTCAGAAAGGGTATATGAAAAGAGAAGGCGGCTGTTTGTCTGACCACGGTTACCAGGACAAAGAGATTTTTCTGCATCTGGTGGATCAAGGCGCAGGCACCGTTGTCATCAAGGTGATGAATAGGAATATAATTATGACGCGAGGCGTTTTCGAGGTCGAGTTTATGGTAGTGCGTGGATGTTATCCATAGCGTTACGAGGAACAGGAAAAGAGTAGGGATGCTGACCCTTCGTTGTGAAATGCTATGGATTTGGATTGCTGACATAACAGGGAAACAATCATTGTAAAAAAAGATTTAATAATAGCTACTTTATCTAAGAGATAGGATTTCCAGGGCAAGTCAAGGAAAAAATAGATGGCTTTTATTTATTTTTTTTCAAGCGATGATTGGGAAATTTTTTTCTAATTGGTCAATCCCAAAAAAAAATAGATCCTCTCCGGGAGAACGAGTCTCAAGAATGGGGCTAAGGGTAAAAGAAAGAGAGTTCGTTGATCTCCATGGTAGCTGCATTCTGAAGAATGTTTTCGCTGTAGCGTCCTTTTTCGGTTAAAATTTGCCACGCCTGTTGTGCCTCATCGCGCGATACTTGATGGTGAAGAAAAAGGATTCTGACAAGAAGCAGGGCATTGATAAATCGAAACGAATTTTTTTGACAGAACCTTGCCGCCTTGCCATCATCCAATATCAGGAAGGCGCTCTGATGTAGAAGCCTGATTCTGGTGTAGTGAAGAATACTATTTTTCTCGCCGGCGCCGAGTTTCGGCAAAGTAACGCCAGAAACGCCTTCATCATCCAAAGAGTCCTGCAAAACCGTGATGTCGCCGTTATCGATGAATAGACAGAGAGTGGATGCCTCCTCTGATTTTTTGTGCATGATCTCGCTGACAACGCTGGTGCTCATGTTGACATGGTACATTTTTATAACAATATCCAGAATTCCGCATTTATGGACCAGAATAAAAGAGGAAGCGTCAATCAGCACTCGCTTCATGCTTTTGTCCTAGGATGGAGTTAATTTTTTTTTGCAAGCGGGTGATATCAAATGGTTTTGTTATATAACCATTCATTCCGGCCAGGCGAGCCTGTTTTTGGACATCCTTGATGACATGGGCACTCATGGCGATAATGGGGGTAGCCTGATTGTGGTGACCCCCTTCTCCAGCCCGGATTCTGCGCGTTGTTTCGATTCCATCCATCTCCGGCATCTCAATGTCCATCAGAATCAGGTCATAGGGGGTCTGCTGGAGGCGGGAGAGCGCCTTCTGACCATTCTCCACTGTGGTAATCTGGTGTCCCATACGTTTCAATATCAGTTCAGCCAGCTTTTGGCTGATGACACTATCTTCCACCAGAAGAACATTTTGTTTCTGGTAGCCAATCGAGGTGGTCTCGGTCTGCTGCCCCTGAGCCATGACTTTCAGCGGAATCTGCAGCGAGAATTCAGAGCCCTCTCTAGGAGAGCTTTGGACAGAGATGTCCCCCCCCATAAGTTCGGCCAATTTCTTGCTAAGAGACAGACCGAGGCTGCTGCCTCCGTAATTACGGATTAAGGAAAATTCGGTTGGACGCAGGGTTTGAAAGATCATCTCCATGCGCTCGGGTGGGATGCCAATACCGGTATCCGCAATGCAGAACTGTATCACTGGTTTGTCCGATGTTAGAAAAATTTTTCTTTCATCCTGCAGCAGACGCGCTCGCAAAGTAATGGACCCCTGGTCGGTATATTGAAAGGCGTTACCAATCAGGTTTGTTAATATCTGTCTTAACTTTTCTTCATCACCTTTGATCCATTCAGGCAGGTTATCGTCCCAGAGGCAGGTAAAGGCAATTTTTTTTGCCTCAGCGCTATAAGAATATAGCTGTTTCATGCTATGTAGCAAAGAGCGCAGATTGAGCGGCTCCTCTTTGAAGTGGATCTGTCCTGTCTCGATTTTCGATATGTCGAGCAGATTGTTGAGAAGCTGGAGCAGAAGGACAGCTGACTCCTTGGCAGTTTTCAGGAAATCGTGAACCTGCTCTGTTTCTGGAGACATCAGGGCAAAATCGAGCATCCCGAGTACAGCGTTCATGGGAGTCCGGATTTCATGATTGAGATTTGTGAGAAATCCGCATCCCTCTCCCTTGACTTCGCCATTCTCAAGGTGGCAGGAGGCTGTTTTGGGCAGGGGGCGAATGATTCCCATACAACGCAGGGATTGATCCTCTGTGGCGTGATAGGTCAGGATGTGTCTGGTTTGAATCGCGATTTTCTGGCCAGCCCTGTTGATTCCATGGTTCATCTCAAGACGACTGCCACAGCGCAAACTCTCTTGGATGGTATGCTGAATCCTGCTCCGTTCTTGAGCTGGAATGAACTCCAGAAAGCCATCCAGTGTGTGGTTGAACTGATCCGGTGTGATATCGAGGATATCGTAAAGACCTGGAGAACATATCATCCGGTTGCCAGTCGGGTCAAGCTCCCAGGCTCCGATTCCGGTGAGACTCTCCAGCTCCTGAAAAAGTGGGTTTGATAGTGACTGGCAGTGCGTCATAGTACAGCCTGAATGGAGAAACCAGATGTGACCAATATCATTATGCCATTTTTTCCTGTAATCATTCCTATACTGTTTGCAATGGACTTTGTGCCAAAAGGACGTTGGTATTACCACGACCTGGCATTACCCGACCCAAGGCAACGCCATGCAGTCAGGGTATCCTGCAACTGTCAATGCGATGTGCACGGATGCACGAGTGTCGCGGGTGACAGGAAGTCACAGGAGCGACCGACGTCCACGGATGGAGAAGAGCTGACCCAAGGTCGATAAGGACGCGGTTATGGCATTGCCCAACCGGTCACTTGTACTGAGTCTATCGAAGTAAATCTTGTGCTGTGGTTCGATAGGCTCACCATACAAGTTTATCGAAGCATCGATGCTTATTGGCATAAAAAATTTTGGCTGAAAAATATTCTACTTTTCTCCGAGGTTTCGCATGAAAAAACCGAAAAAATTGTATACTTCCTATCCTCACAAAGTTAAGGAGTTATGATTCTAAATTTTCTTTAATAATTTTGGCAACACCTTTTTCCTACTGCGCTCCTCTATCTGCCACATTTTTATCCAGAGGGGTTACCGCTATAGCCAGTGGCTTCGGAGATTAGAGTCTGTTTTATCCGAAAAAGTGAATCTAGAGGAAGCGGTTTTGTTTATGGGTAGGCACAAAAACGGCAGTTTTTGTGCCTACCCTAGGGCGCACATATTGAAAAGACCAGCTTTTCTGTTTTTTTAAAAACTGAAAAAGCTAATTTTTGTGATCGCCCTTATTTTTTTGCAAATGGTATTTTTTCTTTTGAAATTTCCAATGTATTTTACAAACTCATCTCGATTTTTAGGTAATATACTAAAGGCATTTTGGTTTTCGGCTATCGCAAGGCAATGCCAGCGATGTCGACACACCCTTTAGCCAGTATTTACTGTTTGCAATGGACATTGTGCCAAAAGGACGCGGTTATGGCATTGCCCAACCGGTCACTTGTACTGAGTCTATCGAAGTAAATCTTGTGCTGTGGTTCGACATCTCGACGAGCTCGATGCATCGCAGGCTCACCATACAAGTTTATCGAAGCTTCGATGCTTATTGGTATAAAACCCGAGAATCACAGTGTTTCGAGTATATCCGGGTCGGGCTTGCCTGATTCGCTCCAGTAAGGGTAAGCTATGGCAACAGAGATCGAACGGAAGTTTTTGGTTCATAAAGAGCTGTTTATGCAGTTTCTGCAGACGAATCACGGTGAGGTGAGAAAAATTGAGGTCGAGCAGGGCTATATTATGGAGGATGGATCCAAAAATCTCCGTGTTCGGCGCACCGATCGCGGCTGCTTTCTGACCCTGAAGGGCAAAATATCAGATATGAGTCGCCTGGAGTATGAATTCGAGGTTTCGGAAGAGATTGCCAGCGAACTTCTGCGAACCATGGTGGCTCGACCGCCCATAAAAAAAGTTCGGTATTTGATTCCGGCAGGCCGCTTTACCTGGGAGGTGGATATTTTTTCTGGCGAAAACGAGGGGCTCTTGCTGGCAGAAATAGAGCTCTCTGATGAGGCGGATACCTTTCCCCAGCCTGAATGGCTAGGAATCGAGGTGACATCGGATAGCAGATATCTCAACGCCTCCCTGAATCTCAGGCCATATAAAAGTTGGCAGGAGAATGGCAATAAGCGGTGATTTTATTAAAATTTTTATCTCTTTTCTGGTCGGGCAAACGTCAAAGCTGAGGTTTTGCTTAGCTGAAGAAGATATGGTGCAACGGAGGATTGATATGCAACCACGGATTTTACTGCCGGTACTTTTTCTTTACGTAACGCTTTCTGGCGCCGGCCTTTTTTCAGAAAAACAGGAGTCAGGTTTTGAGCTGCAATTGCCCATTGCTCATGTGCAGCTTTTCAGCGATCAGGCTCTGGTGGAGAGGAAAGGGGTCTTGCCCCTCGCTGCTGGTAGAAAAGTTTTTGTTGTGCCGCGCTTGTCAGAGAAGTTGATTGATTCTTCTGTAAAAATTTTTCTACCAGAGGGGTCGTCTCTTAGAATCGACAAGATTGAGGTATTGACAGCCAATACCAAAAACTTCAAGAGTCAGGAGGCTAGGGACGCTGAGGAGAATTTAAAACAGGCTGAAAGCCATTTGCGCCGTTTGACAGAGGAGTATCAGGCTAGTAAAAGGGATCGAAATTTTTACGCCGGTTTGACGCTTGCCCCAATTCCCAAGAAGAGTAGTAAAACGAAGTGGATTCTCAATGCCGGTCATTGGCGATTAAATCTGGATATGATCCAGCAGGCGTTGCAACGGCTCGATAGCACTTTAGAGGCGCTTCTGCCGCAGGTGGACAATGCGAGAGAGATGCTTGCCATACGTCTTGCCGTCGCAGAGAGATACCGCAGTCAGGCTATGCACCAGGAGAAAAAAATTGTTGTCACCTTTCGCTCCGAAGTGTCGGCCAATGTGCCGATAACCCTACAGTATCGCATACGGGGAGCGAACTGGTATCCAGCTTACAGCATCCGCGTGCATGACAAACTCAATGAGAATAAAGTGGAATTGATCTCTTACGCGCTTATAAAAAATGAGACAGGGGAAGATTGGCCGGAGATGCGTTTAAGTTTTTCCGCTGCGGATCCCAATGAATCGGCTGTACTGCCCGATCTGGATCGCTGGCTGATCAGCGCCAGAACTGTTCCAACGCCGGAATACAGTAAGAGTCGGTCGCGCAATGGCTCCTCATTTTTTGATTTTCAGTCGAATCAGAAACCGGCCGCCTATGCGCCAAGGGAATCTCGTAAACGGTCCTATGCAAAGGATGATTTTATCGGCGGTTCCTATAAGGAAAAAAGCCAGACTCGAATAAACCTTCGTCACGATGAAGAGTTGCTAACTCAAACGCAAAGCAGCAACTCCTACCTGGCAGAGAATATGCGTTCAATTCAGGATAATAGGGCGCAAAGAAAATCTGCATACACAAGAAAAAATATTGACGATTTGCAGACTGGAATTCGCGCCCAGGAGCAGGCTTTGAAACAGGGACGTTTTGATCAGGTTTTGTCGAATAGCGATACCGTTATTCTCAGTATTCAGAAAATGGCGCCCGAGCACAGAAAGTTTTTTCAAAATGAGTTATCTAACGCCTACCGACTGAAAAAAAAGACCCTAGCTTTTATGGAGTCTCAGAAACTGGTGAGTCGCGTCATTTCGCCTGTACAATCCTCGCGTGGTTATGATTACCGCTATCTGGCAGCCCTGCCTGAGAGTATCGCCTCGGATGGCTCTTTTCATAAAATATTGGTGCAGAAGCAGGAGCTGGGCATCCAGTTATACTATGAGGTTGCCCCCAGGGAGAAGCCATTGGCCTTCCTGGCCGGATCAGTTCAGTATTCCGGAGATAACCCTTTGCTGGCCGGCCCCCTTAGCGTGTTTCATGGCAATGACTATGTGGGCGAAGCAAAGATGGAAAACACCTCCGCGGGCGTAAGTTTTCGCGTGCATCTCGGAGCGGATGAGGATGTAAAAATTACGCGCCAGGAGAAAGAATTTAGAGTAACCTCCGGAGTCTTTTCCACGACATACACCTACCAAAAAGATATTTCCATTCAGGTAAAAAATCAGAAAAAAAGAGAGATCAAACTTTACCTCTATGATCGTTTGCCGGTAGCTGGAAATGATCTGGTAAAAATTTCTGACATTGAAGTTTCGCCGGAAGCGATCAATAAAACGAAAACGGGAATCTACCAGTTTGAGTTTAATATGAAACCAGGCCAGAAGGAAAATATCAGGTTGAAGTATCACCTCTCCTACGATCAGGGGGTACTGCCGTACTATCGCACCTCAAGCTATAATGGCTGGTGAAGGATTAAAGGAGAAATACAAACATGAAAACATTTATTTTAACCACAATCGCACTGATGCTTATCACAACCATGGTATGCGCAGACACAAAAAGTAAAATAACGGATGTTATTGTTTATCCTGATCGAGCACTGGTAACACGTGCGATCCAGCTTAATTTAACGCCAGGGAAGCACCGTATTTTGGTAAAGGACGCATCACCAAATTTAATCGCAGAGAGCTTGCGAGCTTTTTCCGCAGATCGAAATCTGGTTGTTCAAGGGATTCACAGCTTCCTGGAAAAAAAATTAAAGGCTACGAACGCTGTGCTCCAGAAAATGACAGATGAGATCACCAGCCTGGAGACGGTGATCCAATCCCAGGAAAACAAGCGTGATCGTCTGCATCGCGATAACGGTTATCTGCAGCAGTATATTTCATTTACAAAAAAATTGATCAGCGCCGTATCGGCATTGCGCCAGGCTGATGAATCCGGGCCGACTATTTGGCAACAGGCTTTATCTTTTTTATCTGAAAGATCGCTCGCCAACCAGCGTGAAATCCAGAAATTGGATGAGACAATAAAAGATCTTCGGGAAAAGCTTTCAGAAAAGGAGAAAAATAGAGATACCATTGCAAGCGACAATGAAAAAACAGAACGTACTGTAGAGATTACGGTACAGGCTCAGCAGAATGCCAATACCACATTGCAGTTTTCCTATTTAATTCAAAATGTTTCATGGTGGGTCTCCTATGCTATGTATCTTCAGGAGGATAGCAGGATCGCGCTTGAGTATAAGGGAAATGTCATGCAATGGACTGGCGAGGACTGGAGCGATGTCGTTCTCTATTTGTCAACCTCCAGACCTTCACATGGTGCTAAAAGACCGGTAGTGTATCCATTAACTGTTGTTGGCCAAAAGCAGCAGACTCAGCAGGTGTTTCAGGTGACGCAGTCCAAGTTAGAAAAGCCTGTGGATAGCACTCCCGCGATTCAAGATTTTTCGCATCTTGATCTTGACCAGGTTAGCAATGAGTTCTCTACAATCGAAAAAAGCGGTAACGCGCTTATGTTTCGGATGCGTTCACAATACAGCGTGGCCAGTAAACGCCAGAGCCAGCAAATGAGTATCGCCAGGTATGATGTCAGTAATCCAGAGATGAGTTTTAAGGTAGTTCCCAGCAGGCAGAAATTGGCACATTGGATGGCTCGATTTCCGAACCGCCAACCTTTTCCGCTGCTACAGGGAAGTGTGGATCTGTACCGCAAATCAGGCTATGTAGGTACAAGCCGGATAACCTATGTCGCACCTGGTGGACCGGTGGAAATTGGTTTTGGTGTGGATCGCGATATCAAAGTTTATCGGATGGTGAGCCATAAATCCGAAACCAAGGGACTTTTAAACGACGAAAAGGTTTTTATCAATAAAATTGTTACAAGACTTCGCAACGACAGCAAGCGTTCCGTGACACTACTTGTGTATGACCGCGTGCCGGTGTCTCAGGTTGAAGAGGTCAAGATAAATATATTGAATACTACCACAAGCGGATATAAGGAGATTGGCGAAAAAAGCGGAATTTTTGAGTGGCGGATAACGCTTAGTCCGGGGCAGGAGAAAGAGGTAAATTTGGATTATGATGTAATTGCCCCCAAAAATTTCCCGACTACCATTTATCCCCGTTAGGCAGGATTGTTGGCGGTCTCAATAGGCGGCGTATCCTCAGGCTGGATACGCTGTAGTTTTGCGCTGTGCCTGCGGCGCAGCAGTTGGATGTGCTGTTTTAGCTCTTCCAGAAGAGATAGGCTGATCGTAGACTCCTCCTCAAGCATCTGGATCATGACATCACAATCATGGATATCGCCAAGAACCTGTTGGAGCTGCCGGGAAGTCTTGGCTGCCTGAATGCTCGCTTTGGAACGGATGATCTCCCGGGGCAGGGCATTCTTGTAGTCTTCGGCTATATATCTTGTTTTTTTTGCCTTGATGCGCAAACCATGAAGCCAATGCGCGTTGTCGATATTCTGAGATATTTTTCTTCTGCCGGAGGAGACTCTTTTCCTTGACATTTCAATTTTACTCTGAGCAAATGTGGAAAATTCTGGATCCCGTTTTTCCGCCAGGGGAATCAGAAGCAATCCCTGAATTTTTTTTAAGGGCATTAAAAAATCTTTATGGTTCATGAGCTCCTGGATCGATTTTCTTTCGATTTTTTCTTCTTCGGCAAGATTGGTTAAAAATTTTTTGAATTCATCGACGTTTTCTGGCGAGATTTCCAGGCTCCGCAGAATCTGGGAGGCCACTTCGATATCCCTAAGTCGGTTTGTAACCGAAGCAACATTCTTGAGCTCGATCAAAAGGGCTGATACCGGATATTTTCCGTAAACCTCTTTTAAGGTTTGCAGAAAAGAGCGCAGGCGGCGAACTGCGACGCGGAAATCGTGGATAGCCTCGGGATGGCGGTCTGCGCGTACAGCACCGGCATGACGGCGGATCTGGTTTATATTTCGTCTGATTTGCCGTGTAGCAAATTCTGAAATTTTCATACGATTTGCCTAATGAGAGATTCTTTCAGTCTCAGAATTTTTTAGGAACAATCCCTTTTTTTTTATCAGGTTGCAAGAATAATTTTTGGTTTTCTTCGTGATTTCTACTTGCCTTGATTTTACGCAGATTATCTCTTCCTTAAACTGAAGATAGGAGTTATTTTTTGTTTTTCTAATGCATTCATAACAATATGATAATAATTACCTAACTTTAGTGAAGAAGGGGAATATACACTTTATTCGATTTTTCAGTATTAAAACCTCAGAGAAAAATAGATTCTCTTTTCAAGAATGAGATGAAAATCGAATATTTCTCAGAAAAAAAATTTTTATGCAAATAAGCATCGATGCTTCGATAAACTTGTATGGTGAGCCTATCGAACCACAGCACAAGATTTACTTCGATAGACTCAGTACAAGTGACCGGTTGGGCAATGCCATAACCGCGTCCTTATCGGCCTTGGGTTAGTTTCAAAAATCTGACACTAGTCCATCCGTGGACGTCGGTCGCTCCTGTGACTTCCTGT
>DYNZ01000086.1 GCA_020720805.1 Leptospira biflexa
GACCTGGGTCAAATTCTCGCTTTGGAGTATCGGTTTTTAAGGTGCAAAAGTCGAGTTAATCAGTCACAGAGTACGCTGAGATTTTTGAGAAAAGACCTGTAAAAGCTCATATTTTCTCTGTGAACTCTGTTGCTAAACGGACGAGACAAAACCACACGCTGCGCATATGACCGTGCAAGGTATAACACAATGACCCATACGAATTGAAAAGGGTGTGTTTCATTTCAGTTGAAACCGTCCCGAAGTTGGCCAAAACGACCAAATTTTCTCAAGAAAACCTTCGGGACGTTCTTTCCTTCAACTCATTTGAAATGCACCCAATTGAAAAGCGAGGTGGTGAACAGTTTGCAATGGTCAGCCGGATGATTGAGTTGTATTAATTGAGTTTATGAACAAACAAGGTAATCGAATCTTGCTGGGCTGACACATGCCGTTTGCGATGCCGGCAAATCGTGTATAATTCCGCGCACGCCTCAGTAGCTCAATGGATAGAGTGCCTGACTTCGGATCAGTAGGTTCCGGGTTCGACTCCTGGCTGAGGCACTTTTTTATTGTTTTTCTCCCGACAGTCCAGTTTTAGAGGAAGGGATAGGTATGAAAAAAAGCAACAGGACATACGAACAAATCAGGGAACATTACGAAGTAGAGAAGGAACTGGCTAACCGGCTTCGCAATTCTTCCAGTGAAGAGCGAAAAATATTGTATTCAAGCATATATAACGAGCTCTTTCGTAGAATCCCCCATCACCCGCAAGTTACCCGAAAAAAATCCAAGGAAGAAGCGGAAAAGTATATCGCATCTCAAATCAGGGATATTGCATCGTTGGTGAACAGTAAAACGGTATTCCTTGAGGTTGGGCCAGGTGATTGCGCTTTTGCAATCGAAATGACCAAATCGGCAAAGATGGTATATGCAGTAGACGTTTCCGAGGAAATCACCCGCAATCCCAATCTTCCCAAAAATTTTAAATTGATACTTTCCAACGGCTGCAATATTCCCCTTCCGCCAAACAGTGTTAATGTTGCCTACAGCAACCAACTCATGGAGCATCTTCACACCGAGGATGCCGAATACCAGTTAAAGGAAATATATAATGCTCTGGAACAAGGGGGGATTTATTTTTGTATTACGCCAAACCGCCTGTACGGACCAAGTGACATATCAGAATATTTCGATGAAACCGCAACCGGGCTGCATATGAAGGAATATACAATTAAAGAACTGGATCACCTTTTTCGCCAGATCGGTTTCAGGAAAACAAAAGTCTTACTGCGAGTGAAGCGGATTCGTTTTACTTTGCCCACATACCCCTTTATTGTCATGGAAAACATAATCGATCTCCTGCCGCGCCGCCAAAAGAAGGCAATAGCCCAATTCAAACCAATATCGATCATCCTTGGTATCAAGATAATCGGCATTAAATAACTTTGCGGACAACTATAAATCAATATCCATTCTTATATGTCCAGAATGTATTTCGGCACTGTAGAGTCTGCCATTATCCATAGCGCATAATTCTATATTTGTTTTTTGAAAGAATATCCCTGGTCGTGGGATTCTATATCCCGCACAAATCGGAGATTTTATATGAATTCCACTTTTATATCGCGCCTTACAAAACCTCGCCTTTTTTATCGCATCTTAAAAAGGCTCGGCTCTTATTTCTTTTTAAGTCAATGGATTGTTTTAATTGCGCCCAGCGTTGGATACAAATCCCTGGCGTGGAAGGATTTCAAATCCTTTGCTCCGCCACTGGATCGCTTCTGGGCAGACCCATTTATTTGGATGCATGAAAATGTCCACTATGTGTTTATTGAAGAATTGCTATACTCAACAGGACGCGGTCACATTGCGTGTTTAACACTTGACAACGAGATGAACATCCTGACGAACCAGATTGTATTGGAACGTCCTTACCATCTCTCGTACCCATTTCTTTTTGAACATGAAGGACAGCTATATATGATCCCTGAAACAGGAGAAAATAACGGGATCGAGTTATATCGTTGCATACACTTCCCGGACCAATGGGAATTTACAAAAACCCTCATTGATAACATTTATGCTGTTGATGCCACGCTGGTGAAAGCACAGGATAAATGGTGGTTATTTGCCAATATCGAAGACGAAACCGGCTCGACATGGGATGCTTTGCATCTTTTTTACGCCGATCATCCTCTTTCAGATCAATGGACGCCGCACCCGCTCAACCCAGTTGTGAAAGATATTAATTCCGCGCGTCCCGCGGGGCGTATCTTTTTAGAAGACGGCAAATTTATTCGCCCCTCACAGGATTGTTCATCCAGATATGGATATGCCACAAATTTCAATCGTATTGTCACGCTCACCGAAACAGATTACGCCGAAACCTGCGAACAAACCTTTAAACCGCCCGCCAATAGTAAAACTCTTGCCACGCATACCTTTAACGACATGGGCGGCTTGACAGCAATTGACGCAAAGCGACTTAGGCGAAAATTCTAGCCCGACTCATCTTAATGATACTGACAATAATTCCCACCTTTTATAGTGAAAAAGCAAATGGAAATGACAGATAACTCCAAGGAAAAATATCAGGAAGTAACAAAAAAAGCGGCGCGCAGTATGGGGTGGAATTATCTGTCATTCGGTCTTGGGAAAATCCTCAATATTGCCACCATCTCAATCCTTGCGCACTTATTAGCGCCTGAGTATTTTGGATTGGTTGCGCTTGCAACTCTTACGATTGACTATCTTTCCGTATTAAATGAACTTGGACTGGGCTCAGCCCTCATTCAGCGTCAAAAAAACATTAATGAATCTGCCAACATAGTTTTTACAATAAATTTTGGGGCGGGCATTGTCCTTACGATAATCACTTTTATCCTTGCGCCTCACGCAGCAGTGTTTTTCAAAGAACCGCAAGTAACATCAATTTTGCGCTGGCTGGGTCTTACATTTTTCATCTCATCGTTTGGTTCCGTACACAGCATTCTTCTACAGCGCGAGTTTAATTTCCGCAAGAAAATCATACCCGAACTTGGAAATACCATTGTAAAGGCAATCATTTCAATCAGCCTTGCCCTTGCAGGGTTTGGAGTATGGTCTTTGGTAATAGGCCAATTAATTGGAACGAGTGTGGCGTCGATCCTTTTATGGATTTTACTTCCCTGGCGGCCAAAATTTTCATGGGATGCGACCATTGGAAAAGAACTTTTCAAATATGGTATTTCCATTATGGGAAACAACGCGCTTAGTGTATGGGAACAGAATTTTGATTATTTCATCATCGGACTCATATACACCCCCGCCGCACTGGGTATATATACACTTGCCTACCGCCTGCCTCAAGCGCTCGTCCTTAGCATCTTGTGGACAATGACTTCGGTTCTCTTTCCAACTTTTTCAGCATTGCAGGATCAAAAAGAAGCGCTAAACAAAAGTTTCTTTTTCGTCCTGCGCTACGTACAACTGCTGGTCACGCCGCTCTGCCTGGGAATGTTCATCGCAGCAGATCCATTAATCCGGGTTTTGTTTGGCGAACAATGGGTTGACGCGATCCCCATTCTGCGTGCGCTCAGCCTTTACACCTGGGTCGTCTCTTTTGGCTACCATATAGGCGATATTTACAAAGCAATTGGGCGGCCGGATATTCTTACAAAAATGAGCATCCCAATTTTTTTTATCCGCATTCTTTTGCTATGGATCGGCGCACAGTACAGTCTGGTGGGCGTTGGCATTGCTCATCTCGTAGCGGCGATCGTATCATCCGCGCTCAGGTATTTCATCGCAACGCGGATACTAAAAATCAGATTTCGCGATGTTATTAAAGAATTGACAGCGTTCGTTTGCGGAGCTGTAATGGCCGCTTTTACCATACCGGCGCTTTACTTTACGAAAAACAGTATGCCAATAAATCAACTCATCGTTGTTGTCATCGCCGGCGCAATAGGATATTTGGGAACAGTCTGGTTGATCGAGCGTAATTCAGTAATGAGCATAATGCGAATGATAGGATTGAAGCGCTCAGAATCTTAAGAAGGTTGACGGATGGGTTGGCAATATATATTACGCAACCTGTTCATTCCAAATCCATTCAGACTACGGATCAGCATTAGAATGCAGACCCGCCCAATAACATTTTCCCAAGTTTTCGAAATATACGATTGATGAATTGAAAAAAATCGGACAAGGCGGGCCTGACATCATCCCATACATACATTTGATGTTTCACACCCCTGAGCGATGTCAGATAGTTTCCGAATGAAAGAGAGCCGTTCCGCATTGCCTGTATTGATGTTTTCAAATCATCCACACTTCGCATCCAACGCACGCCTGGGCGGGCGCGGACTGCGGTTACGCTTTCTCCCTGCGCCAACTTCCACATCAAGTACGGAAAATCCACCCCTGCGTATGCGCACATGGCAATCCATCCCCAGGCGCGCGCATTTACATCCAACATTTTATACAAACCATCCCGTTTATCAAGCATGAATTCTATTTCAACTATTCCTGTATAGTTGATTTTTTCAAGAAACTTTTTAGACGGCGCCTCAATCTCCGGTCTTTCAATCGACTCTACATAAGAACTGGAGCCAAATATCAGCGGAGTAAGACGAATTCTTTCTGCAAATACATCCGCAATTACTTTCCCATCTTTGCACAATGCCCCATATGAAAATTGCGTACCCGCCCCCGAAAAAATCATCTCCTGTATCAAAATGACCGATGGATCGGTTAATCCGCGCATTTCATCATAAAGTGAAAGGAGTTCGGTTCGGTCATTTGCCTGCCAGGCCCTGCTGTTTGAAAACGCGTCATTTCCCTGATGATGCGTTGGCTTAAGTATCATCGGGAATTTCCCATCCAACTCCAAAACATCCGCTCTATTCTTTGGATAAAAGACTTTCGGGAAATCCACACCCACTTCAGCAGCCAATTGATAAGTCAACTGTTTATCCACAGCCCACTTCAAAACATCCCAGGGGGGAGTTGTTAATTGATAATACTCCGCCAGCGCATCATAATGCCTGGCAATCACAGAGGCTCCCTTATCGCCATCCGGGAAAAGCGCCCAGCCATGTAAATTATATTTTTGGGCAATTTCAATCAAAAGTTCAACCTGCTCGGTTTCGTTTTCCACGTTTAATGGAAAACTTTTTTTTACATACCGGGATAATCCTGTCGGAGTGTTCTTGTCATCCAATATCCATACTGCGATGCCATTCCGCCCCAGACTCCTTACGATTGCCAGGGCAGTATAACTGGAGGAAATCACTACAGCCCCACAAGAATTTCCGGATCTGTTTTCCTTTATATTTTTCATGCCGTCAAACTCCTGTATAAGAATATTACTCAAAATTTAGTTTTTATAATCAATATTCACTGGAAACAACGAATTAACATATTCCTCGATCCATGTATAGCCGCTTGGAGCGCGAATCGTATAACTGCTGGCATCATACGGATCATTGGGATTACTACCATGTGTGACTTCCCATTCGTCGGGAATACCGTCACCGTCAATATCTTTTGGATAAGCGGAGCCTGAAAGTACCGGCCAACCTCCCATATCATCCTGACTATCTATGATCAAGCCTTTTCTGTTAATCACATCTTCAATGACCCATCTGTCAATCTGATCCCTTGCCGGAACTATGGCGCCGGCATTATCCACCACAGCCTGATAGGCGATCTGCGGGGTGGTAATAACGACATTGCTTTCCTGAAATGCCTTTGTGTTTACAAGTGAAAAACCTTTGGGCGAAAGGATACGGATATCCGTAGTTTCCGAAACAGATTGAGGATCATCAACCATATTATCAGAAGAAAATATCAGACTATTCACTGATATAAAATCTTCTATCAATATCTCACCCTCCAGGGACGAATCGAGTGGTTTAAAATAATTTCCAAGAATATGAGCCTTTGTTTCTTCCCGGCCAAACTCCACCGCCGCGAATCCCCAGCCATAAATGACATTGTTCAATATCTCAACCCCATTAATACCGTCAACCCTTGGATTACGCCCATCGTTAAGCGCAAGCAGATTGTGGTGTACGGTTATATCCCCACCCTGCTTGCCTAGCAACAACCCCATGCTATGGTGATCTGTGGCTCCATCTGTGACGCCTTCATCCACATGGATGCTGTCATAGAGTCCCTGGCTAATAATATTCCACTGTATCGTTATATCATGCACCGTATGTCCCTCTTTCGGGTCGCTCCATACAGAAAAATTCTCGTCCACCGCCCAACTGACTGACGAATGATCCACGATCACATTGTACACATCACTGGTCGCATAATATGTCCCGATATAGATTCCATCCCGGCAACAGGTAGGTGTCCCCTGATCTCCTACGCGAAACCTGACCCCACGCACAATAACGTCATGTGTCGCAATTGAAAATTCATCACCCTTAATTAAAACGCCGTCTCCTGGCGCTGCTTGACCAGCTATCGTAATATACGGATTGCTGACGATAAGCCTATCCACCAACTCTATCGTCCCGCCTACGCGGAAGATAACGATCCGCCTCCCATCATACGGATTTGTTGGGTCCATTTTCCAGGTATGCTCCACTGCCCAGCGTAGACTGCCCGGATAATTCTGGCTGTCTACATCAGTAGTATCAAACAGGTTGGTCACAAAAACAATTCGACCAAATCTTCCGCCTTCTGTCACTGCCCCAAACCCTTCCGCACCGGGAAAAGCTGGAAGTAGGGTGTGGTCAAGTGTGTATTGACGCCAAACGCCAGATAAAACGAAACCTGCTGTAGTAAACATAATAACAAAAAAAATGGCGGTTAACCATATTTTAGTACGGGATTTTTTCCTCAATGTTTTTTTCCAAAATGATGTTTCTTTGTAAATTTTATTTTTTCATCGCAATAAATTTGTTTGCAACTGAAAATGGCCGGGTATTACCCAAATGGCAGTTTAACAATATCAGATTTAAAACCTCGTATGGCTCTGGAGCATGGAAGTTCTACATGGTATGCAAAACACAATGTGACATATGTGACATTGCCAAAGTAATCAGGATAAAATTTACAGCCGTATCTCAATAAGCCCCGTCCCTGCTCAAAACCACCCACACGGTACGCACAACAATATATATATCCAGCCAAATGGACCAATTGCGCACATAGTAGGCATCATAGTCGACACGCTGGCGAAAACTGGTTTGGTTACGGCCCGAGACCTGCCAGAAACCGGACAAGCCAGGGCGAACATTGGTATACACCTCAATGTGATCGCCATACAGTGTTTCCTGATCCAACATAATTGGACGCGGACCTACCAGGCTCATATCGCCTTTCAGGATGTTAAAAAGTTGCGGCAACTCATCAAGACTAAGTCTTCGAATCCACTTCCCTGCGCGGGTTATGCGCGGATCATCATACAATTTTTGATTCTGCTCCCATTCCTTGCTTGCAGCCGGGTTGTTGGAAAGATACTCAGCCAGCACGGTATCCGCATTTAATTTCATGCTGCGAAACTTATAAACGGTGATCTTTCGGCTGTCCTTGCCCAAACGTTCCTGGGAATACAAAATAGGACCAGGTGAATCCAACCGAATCCACAATGCAATCAATAAACTGATTGGCAGGAAAATTATCCCGAGCACAATCGAAAGCAGGATATCCATTACCCGCTTAATCGCCCGCTGACGCATGTCAAGCAGATTGTGACGAACTTCAAGCCCCAGCACGCCGCCAAAATCAAACGACACGACGCCGAAACTGCTGATCTGCTCAAGGTTCGGCAACAGGATCAGCCGCTCCCAGCCCCCTTTCTGATTGCTTGAAATCATGGTCATAAATTTTTCGGGAACATCAGAGATCATGATCAAGGCGGTTTTTACATCCGTCAAACTAGCCACCCCTTCCTTTGGATATAAAGCGTTAATTTTCGACACCCTGACTTGACTGTGGGAATACGACTGATGCCCTGAAGGATCCAATATCACAACCGGATTAATTCCAAGTTTTGGGTTTTTCTGAAAAAATTCCAACGCCCACTTACCCTGCTTTTCAAAGCCGATGATGGCAACCGGTTCCCCCCAAACTTTCAAACTGACTGCTATCGCCCGCAACAGATCGCGGTTGACCGGCAAAAGTACGATACTGAAAAGCCAGGTCAGGGTCAGGGTTAAGCGGGAAAAACTATTCGCATTACGCGCCCAAAAGCTTGCCGCGGTAAGAGCAAGCACAACAAAGGTTGTTGTGGAGACAAGTTTTTTTAATTCTTCAACCGCGCTCATTCCGACAGCCGGATAAAGCCCTGTCAACCCATAAAAAAACAGGCTAACCGTCAGGATGGGCAAAGTTTGCAGAAAAAGATCAAAACGCAAAGGCTCACTAAAAATAAAGACGCGCACTCCGATCGCAAAAAAACCGGCTAAAAGAAAGCTAAATATATCTGCGCCCATCAAAAGAAAGACCATGCGCAAACGGATATTCCCCCGGCGGGTAATAATCCCAAATAATTTTCCACGCGCATCTTTTGCGTCAAGCGCTTTAATATTTCCCTTCATGTCAGTTTGTTTTCCATATTTCTGTATATGAATAAAAATTCTATTTTTTTCAACTTCAACAATAAACAATGCGTACAATAAAATTGTAGTACAGAATTACTCAAAAAAGTTTACAAATATGAAATGGCGCTTATAAACAACAAGATATCAAAGGGAAGGAAATCAAGTTTTTCCGGTAATAAGATGGCGATGTCCATATTAATTGCGCTCGCCACAGATTGCCCATAACTAGATGCCGTGTTTAATCCAACCGCCTGACAGATCGTCTTTTGGGTGAACAGTCCTGAGAAATCTCATCAGGACTGTTCACCCAACTCGCATTATTTGTTTTTTGGTTCGTGATGCGCCGTTTTAGAAGCGCGGGAACGGTTACGGAACCAAGTGAAATATACAACGGCAATAACAGTAAGCAAAATCATTACCACCGAAACCGCAAGCGCCGGCAATATCCATGCCGGGCGATAAGGAGTTGAATCTCCTGGATTGCCAATCGCCGGGGGCACAACCTCCACAACCGGGATCTGTGGCGAATTAATTCCAGGGGTGATCGCGACCATGCGTGTGTCGGCGGTATAAACCCGCTTATCATTGATAACCGCAAAATTTCCCGCAAGTTTCCAACTTAACGGTTCGACCAAATGTGAAGCCGCCCAGCTGACGCTTTGAACATCGTTGCCAACCGCCATCAAAATGACATTATCGCCATTCCAGGGAGAAGGGAGCAACTCCACATAGCCTACCGAAGCTTTTGGATTAATACGATATTTCACCTGCATTTCAGGTTCAAGAGCTATATCCTGTCCCAGGTCAAATGGAGCCGGTAAAGATTTATTGATCTCGCCAAGGATCGGCAACTGACTGGGGCGTCCGATCATAATAAGGTTATATTTCGACCGCTCAACTTCAGGCAATTCATCAGCATAAAATGCGGAAAGAGTCGCGATAGGACCGTTGGTGAAGTCGGCAAGGTAACCCGCAATATGAAAAGCTTCACGCCAGCCATTAATGTCGTCCTTTTGTAAAACAAACGCCGTTGAATTAAGCGTAGCATCATATACAAATGGAACTGGATAGGTAATTAAATCATAGTTCGCAATGGGACTATTCACAGCACGCACAAGTGGGAGATGGAGATTCGATTCAGGCCAAATATTTGCGTATACGCCGTCCAGGTCCGGGCTGGAACATCTGTCAACAGGTATCAAATTAATCTTTACTTCAAGATAATTACTCCCTGAAAACACCGCTGACGGAGGGATGGAAACACGGAACGTATTGACGGACTGGCGGGCGGTTTCCTCGGTAAGAGACATGCTGCCGATCGGTTTCCCGTTTACATTCACAACAATACCACTGCGGTCATATTGAAGCAGGGATGAATGTCCGAAATGTAATTCAAAATACGCATCTTCTGTAATGGTCTGTCCGGACGGAATATAGAACTCATATCCCGCATAATTAATGCCAACATCCTTGAGCAGCGATCCCCCTTTACCCATGTCGGTTAATGTTTGATCCACAGGCGGAGACTTGGGAATCGGAACAGTTTTGACTGTATCAACAATGGCCACATTTGGATATATATTCGACCGCAAGCTGCCAGTGCTAACCGCCTGCGCAGATTTGATATTCGCCGCATCAGTATTTCCTGAAACGATCAGAATAACCTTTTCGTCACTCCACGGCGAGTTGATCATTTGAACGATACCGTCGTCTGTATTTCCTCCGGGGTTTGAAAATTTTCCTCCGCTTGCGGGCAAAGGAAGAATTAATTGATCCGAATTCAATTGCACGACGGCGCCGCCAATCAATATCAGGTTATTGCCCTTTATCTGCTCAGCAGTCAGGTGGCTGACCGTATTTATATCAACAAGCAGCTTGCTTGAGGAAAGGTTACTTAAACCTGCCGCAATGGTCATGGCGCTCTGCAATTCAGCCGCTGTTGGGTGATCTGGGAGGACCACAAGCGCAGGGTCTGTAAAGATGGAGCCTTTCTGATATATGGGAGATGGGAAATTAATCAGATTGGTATCGGGCTTGACTGTTTCATGAGGCAAGGTCATACTGGAAGTTGTATGGAGGACGATCAGCATATTTTCATCGAATTGGCATGTCCAGCCGCTCTCAAGAAAAAATCGTAATTGATATAGTCCATCCTCATCAAGGGTTGCAAAAGCCTTCGGCGGGATCAGGAATTGGACATTTAATTCTCCAGCCGACTCAATTTGCGCAACCCCAATCAAAACATCATTCAAAGTAATCGTAATACTGCCTGCCGACCCTTGAATAGCTCTGGTTGAATTCTGAACATCCTGATTAAACATAACGGTCATGAACAGATTTAGTTGTGATTCCTTCGTCAAGCGCCAGTTCGCAGGCAGGCTAAAATAAATATTTTCCGAGTCAAATGGGCCATTCAGATAAATATCCTCAGCCACAAATTGGGAGAAGTTGACCAAATCACCGCCCTGGGCGGCGATCTCGGATACATGCGTGACAGGTAGTGACAAGGCAGCGCTTTGAGCGCTTGCCGAATCCACAGCACCCAACAAAAGACCCAGGAAAACGAGACTGGCAAGAACGGATTTCAATTTACTATTAAACATGGTCTCCTCCTTTAAGAAACCTGCATAT
>DYNZ01000019.1 GCA_020720805.1 Leptospira biflexa
CCCAACCGGTCAAATCTTGTGCTGAGTTTATCGAAGCATCGATGCTTATTGGTATTAAACCCGAGAACCAAAGTGTTTCGAGTATAGAATGAAACTCCAGGGGATTAGTTTGTTTCATATTGCAGCGCGCCGCTTGATGGCGGCGAAGCAAAAGGGCTTCCATAAAAATCTTCTACAATACCGGTTGATGCTGATCCAAGGACTTTGCAATCGGAAGTAGTGGCAAGAGAGAAATCACCGGCTGTTGGATTTGTTAATCCGACTGTTCCCCCAAAACCATCGATCTCAAAGCCTGTATTGGCACGGAAATCATCCACTGTCGAATACGCACTTCCATTGTAACCAAAGATGTTTGTGGCATTATTGTAGCAGTTGTTGTTCACGGTTGATGAGGGAAGGGTTGTCTGTACGAATAGGTGAGTCAGCGCAGCGCTGCTAAAAAAGAGATTGTTTTGGATTGTCGCGCTCCCATTGATCCCAAAAGCAGCCAGTTGGATGACGCTGTTGTCATAAAAGGTTGTATGGTACACTTCAAGGCCGGCGCTGTTTGGTGCATTGACGCTGATTCCATAACCGAGATTTTTATGGATCAAAGATGAACTAACCGTTCCTTTTAAAGTAGTGGCGTTAGCATCTAGGATTTTGATACCGCTGCCATCGTTCCCGTGAAGGTTGAGTCGATGCATCCTAATTGTCCCAACCTCGCCGCCAATGTAGATAGCATCTCCTGCAGAATTGGTGATAGTGGTCTCCTTGACCTCTATGGTATGCATGGTACCTGCACTGCTGTCGGCCAGGATGCGAATTCCATAACCCTCAGTGCCGTAACGTCGACCAGACCAACCCTTACCGCAGTTGGTAATGGTAACACCGGAAATCGTTATGTTCGAAATCAAACTACCTGTTGTTCCTCCGTTGCTGAGAACAGAAATTTCGACTCCGGCAAATCCGCATTTATCAAATGTAGAATCCAAAAAAGTGATATCTGACGATATCTCGCTATTGCGGAAAGTTTGTGGCGAAACACAGCTGTCAAAAATATTGGAGATGGTTGCATTCATGACAGTGCCGGAAACTGAGTTGGTATCATACTCGATCCCATTGCCTGCATAAATATATTGAGCTCCGAGAATACCGGAAACAAGGCCGCCGCCATTGATTACTTCTACTGAATCTGCAGAGCAGCGCTGGCAGTTTTCAAAGTAGATACCATTAGAGCTGAATCTTTGGATTTTAACGTTTTTAATAAAAATATCAGTAACATTTTGCGCCCAGATGCCATAGAGAAATTTGCTGCCTCTGTAGTTCTGCGCAGTAGGAGCCATTGCTGGTTTGATATAGATAATAAATTTTGGGGCTGCAAAATTGGAATAGTCAGCAGAAAAGGAGTAGGAATCGCTGGCTGCCGCTCCAAGAGTGGAAGAGAAATCGCTATTCCAGGTTACTGGCGTCATCATGGTTCCATTCTGTGTGATGTTACCAAACGCTTCACCCGCGCTCAGGATAATTTCTTTGCTGAAGATTCCGCTACCCTCATCTGTCCATCCAGATATTTCAAATGAGCCGTCTATCATGGGGAGGTCTCCAGTTCCATAGGCGACAATAGTAACTCCTGAGGAGGGCAATTTGAGCTGTTCATTCCAGGTCTGACCGCGTTTGAGATAAATTGTTGAGCCAGCAGGAAAATCAGAAGAGCTGACTTTGGCTAGAGTTTTCCAGGGGCTGGTTTCACTATCGCCAGGGTTCGAGTCATTGCCCATTAGGTTGTCCACGTAAAAGGCTGGTGCCGGACTTTGCGTTTTATCCGCATCACTGCCGGATTTCAGGTTACAGGAATGAAGAAAAAGATTTATTATATATAGGAGAGCCAGGTTGAAAATAATTTTTTTTTATTGTGGTTATTTTTAATTTTTTCATTTGCGATATAACCTCTTTGCGACTTCTGCTGCGCAATTTTGGAAAATGAATCTCTGGAAGAAAGATAAGATGGATTGAAAATGTCGATGAAGCCATCTCTTTGTCAAGACTCATTAATGATAAAATTTTTTATTTCGCTGGGTATGGGGATTTTTTTTCCGTCTCGCCAGGGGGGGGCCGAATTTAATCTGGTATGATATATTTTATAATCTAAGAAAGTGGCAGAACCAATGAGAGGAGTGGAGAGGGTATTGCTGGGTCGCTGCTATCGTCTTGCGACATTCGAGAACCAAAATGCCTTGCGTATAGTTTACCTGAAATTTTAAAAAAAATTCACGGCTTTCCGGCCTTCATCATTTCCTAACGATTATATGCTAAGGTGTAGTAGAACCCGAATGGTTGTTTGGGCAAATCATATTATATGAATCAAGATATCATTAAAGGAATCTTCTATGCTGCCCCAGATATGGATGCAGAGGTTAGAACACATCGATTACGCATTTCAGCCCATCGTCAACCCTTTTACCGGAATGACCAGCGCAGTGGAAGCATTAATCAGGGGTGTCGAAAAAGCTGGTTTCGCTGATATAGACCATTTTTTTGAAGAGGCTTACCAGCAGAACATAAGTTTTCATCTTGAGCAACAGTTGCGGCGCAAGGTATTTGAAAAATTTATTACCATCCCTTTTTATAAAAAGATTAAAATTTTTTATAACTATGATCCCCGTGTACACTTTATGCTCGATTACAAATTTGGCTTTACCGAAGAGTTGTTACTATCGCTGGATCTGAAGCCCTATACTGTGTGCTATGAGTTAAGCGAAAAATCTAAATATGAGCTGAATGACTTCAGCAAACATTTTTTGAAATTGGCCAAGCAGAGTGGGTATTATATCGCTTTGGATGACTTTGGTGTTGGTTTTTCAGGACTTGAGCTCTTTTACAATACTGAGCCGGATTTTATTAAGTTTGATAGGTTTTTGATTCGGGAGATTAATGAAGATCGGAAAAAGCGCGCTTTTTGTTCGCATCTGATAAGCCTCGCAAAGGTATTTGGTATCATGGTGATTGCCGAGGGGGTTGAAACAAGAGCGGAATATGAAACATGCCGCAATCTCGGATTTGACCTTGTTCAAGGATATTGCATCCAAAAGCCACAATTGGATGTTCTTAAGCTTAAATATGAATATGTAACAGACTCTCTACAGCAGACATTTTTATCTCTACCTGGCGAAGATGAAAGCAGGGAAGAAATCATCATGATCCGTAAGGAGATCAAGCCTCTGGAGACAATCCGGATATCAGATGGTATCAAATCGCTGTTCGATTTTTTCCATAAAAATTCCGAACAGAATTTTCTGCCGGTCCTTGATGAAAACGACTACCCGCTCGGCATTATACATGAAAAAAGCATCAAAGAGTACATCTATGCCCCCTATGGTTATGATCTGTCCTGCAATAGACCTTTGCATGGATCATTATATAAATTTATTGAAAAATGCCCCTTATTGGATATTCGCACCAGTATGGAAAACTTGCTTGAGATTTTTATGCAAAGCGGAAGCGATCTTGGCATTCTGATATATGAAAATTCTAAATATGTCGGCTTTTTGAGTTCAAGATCTTTGCTCAATCTGCAAAATGAGAAGAATCTACATATTGCCCGCGAGATGAACCCGCTAACCAAACTGAACGGAAATACGATGATAAACCGGTATATTGCCGATGCATTTCAACGGCGGGAAAAATTTCAATATTTCATCTATCTTGATTTTGATAACTTTAAACCTTTTAATGATCGGTTTGGATTCCAGCAGGGTGACCGTGTTATTCTGCTGTTTGCGGATATGCTGCGTCAGGATTTTTCCAGTAATCAGATATTTTTAGGCCATATTGGTGGCGATGATTTTTTTGTCGGCATAAATTGTGATCATGATAAGAGCGATTATGTACAGGCATTAACGGAAAGTCTTATTCATCGTTTTGAGGATACGGCAGCAACCTATTATTCTCCGGAAGAGAGGGAGCAGGGTTACTATGAGGCTATTTCCAGGGAGAATGAAATCCGACGTTTTCCATTGCTAAACGTGAGCGCAGCTGTTGTTTCAATTTGTCAAAAATTTTTCTATAATAATTCTCAATTTACCGATGAAATTTCTATTATTCTATCCGATATCAAGAAGAAAGCGAAAAAATCACCGGAAAAAGTCGTATGCCAGAGGCTGTCAGAACTGGAGATGTACAGTCATAGCGTTGTGGCTATTTGAGCCGTCTTGGTGAACGATAAATTTTTTAATAAAGTAATTTTTATCTTTCCGGCTATCGGTGCAGACAAATTTAGATGAATCTACAACAGAGAATGAAACGATAGCATGAAAAAAGAGAAATCTCCGAGGCAGTTATTATCGCACGGATTACCTGATGGCGATTCTCACAACAGGAAAAAGCATCGCCGTACACGCACGGGACGTCTCCTTGGAGTCCTCTATTCGGAAAAATTGACCCCACGTATCATCATTGGATATATTCTCTCCTCGTTGATTGCTATGATTATCCTTGGGGTGCTGATCTTTTTCGCAACCATAGGCAATATTATGGATTCGGCAGCGCAGAAGAATCTGTTTATCGTGGAAAGTATCTCCGAACTGTTGCTGCAGAAAACGGCGAGTCAGGGGATCGATATTCGTAACAATGACCACCTCAAATTTTTACGTCAGTTGGAAAAATCGAAATGGTTGAAAGTTCAAAATTTTTACTTATTCGCCTACAACCTTGAACGCGACAACATTTCACGCTGGCATTGGAATGGAAATCAGTGGGAAAAGTAGGCTTTTCGCAAGGGAGAGAAATTTTTTGACATTGTAGAGATAATGCTGACATTCAATCAGCAACAATACCTGCTAAATCAGGTAAATCTATTCCAGGATAATACCATAGGTGCTTTTAAGATGATAAAAAATGAGGTGGATATTCCTGTCATTGTGCTCTTTCTTAAGGAGAATTTATCTGACTATGCCAGAGATATAACACAGAGATTTTTAAATATCAGTATCTTCCTGTTTATAAGTTTGCTTGTTTCTCTCGCAATCGGTTATTTTCAGGCCAAATCTATCGTGAAGCCTTTGCATGCTCTTCTTGCCAATTTCAAAAAAATTTCAGCAGCAGAAGCAGATTTTACAGGTAGAACCGACGTGTTGAATGCGGGTGAGATCGGCGAGCTTGGTGATCTTTTCAATGAATTTGTCGCAAGACAGCAGGAACTTTTGAAAAACATTAAAGACTCTTCAATTAAAATGAGTAGATTTATTTCTGACATTTACCAGCGGTTTTCAGCATTACATACCGGAGCCGAACATCAGGCTGAGATGATTCGCGAGACAGCAGCCTCCAGCCAGGTTATGGTCTCATCCATTGACAGGATAGCAGAGATCTCCATGCAGCAATCCTCTATGCTTAGGGAAAATATGCCGGTATTCGCTTCCCTGATTGAGTTTATTTTTTCTGTGGAAAAAAACGCATCAAAGGTGAATCAAGTTTCATCTTCTGCCTATACTTCATCACGCCGTGGGAAAGAAATTATCAATGAGATGGTTAAGGGTATGGACAATCTTAACCATAGTTCGGAGAAGATAGCGAATATCATCGGTATTGTCCGTGAGGTAGCCGAGCAAACAAGATTGCTGGCATTGAATGCGGCCATCGAGGCTGTCAGAGCCAAGGAGCATGGTAAAGGTTTCGCGGTTGTCGCTTCTGAGGTTTCTGGATTGGCAACAAAATCCGGCGAACAGGTTAAGGCCGTGAGCGGCATTATAGAAGAGACAAGGGAATATATTGCCAAGGTGATGGAGTTTGCGGGAAAGAGCGAGCAGGCATTTTTGGAGATCGCCCATTATGTAGAAGAGGCGAATGAATTATCTAATAAAAATATGCATGGCGCGCAAAAGCAGCAGATACCAGCAAAGGATAGCCTGGAAAAATTTCAAAAGGTGGGCGATCTTACGGAAGATGTTACCAGCGCAATAGGCGAACAGAATAGTATGGTGAAAAATATTGCAGGAAACGTGGAAAAGATCAATGTTGATACGGCCGCTGTTTTTCGCCTGGTTTCGGATTTGAACAAAAAGGTGGATGAATTTAACACTCTTTTTATCCAGATGGATGAACAATTGAAACGTATCATCGTTGATTAGAATTTAATTAGAAAACAATTAGAATTGACAGCTTATAGCAAGGCTCCCAACATTAACCGCAAGAACGATTCTGGGGAGACGGTATTCTATGTTATGCATTGGAAATTGCCTTACCGGTTTGACTTTGGTTATTTTGCCTGAGCTTCCCTTGGCTGCTAGTGGCTGTTTCCTGCAGGCCCTGTATCGGTCAATAAGTCTGATTTGCGACTTTTTGCTGGATTGAGATGAATAGGGGTTTTTTTACTCTATATAGGGTTGCTTTCCGGATCTTATTGGTTCTGCTTTTGGGATCTATGCCCGCCCTCCAGGCGTTGGCCATTACCTTAAATTGTGATCATCGTACTGTTTCTCTGAATACGTCGGACCAGGGTGAGTGGCTTGTCAGGACAGTGAATGAGAGTACGCTTAAATCTGACTGGATGGTTGCTAAGGTTCCTGGAAATCTGTATCATACCTTGAAACCCTTTTTGCCAGAAGCTGTAACTTCGACGATGGAATATATTTACCATCTTTTATTTTCCTCGCGACAAGAGCAGCAAAAGCTGTTTACACATGAGATTATTCTCAAGACTTCCTTTTTTTATCCGGAAAAGTGCGGCTATAGCCAGAGTGTGGTCATTGGTCGCATTACGGATCGTGATCTTTTTTCCCTCAATGGAATTCAGGTTCATGCAACGGGACAGATAAATCATCCACACCCTCAGGCTTACGATCGGATCAGATTTTATGAGCTTCCCTCATCGGTTTTGCGCACGGGGTGGAATCATATCGAGATAAGGATTCAGAACTATTTTGCCAGAGAGTATGGTATTTTGTCAGGTAAAGCCGCGGTAGGGCCGACAAAAGTGTTACTCTCTCATTATTACATAACAGAATTTGCAAAAATTCTGCTCCTCGTTTTGTATTTTGCGGTGGCTATCTACTCCTTTTTTCTTTTTATCAAGAAAAGTCAAAATATTCACTATCTCTACTTTGCTCTATTCGCTTTTACATTAATTCTATACCAGTTTTTACGCAACCAACTCAAATTTGAACTGCCGCTTTCTTTTTATTATTTAAAAAAATTAGAATTTTTATCGCTGGTTTTTCTGTTTCCTGTTTTTGCAGAGTTCCTGCGTGAATTTTTTCAGGTGCAACGTCAGCGGATACTGATGGTAGTCCACTCACTTTTCTTTGTGGTTTTTCTTCTTTTTTTATTTTCAGATTCGGTTCGATTTTGGAATTTTACAGTCTATTATTTTTTGCAATATGCCTTTCATTTTTATGTTGGATACTCGCTCTGGATTTTGTTTCGGGCGATACGGCAAGGACAGAAGCAGGCATACTATATTCTGGCTGGATCTCTTCTGTTTTTAGTCTCCTTCATTTTGGATCTTCTTTCGCTGAATTTTATTCTCAACCTGCAGGGAATCGCAAATTATGGATTTTTTATCTTTGTGTTAACATTGATCTATTCGATTATTGACAGGATAGCCCAGATGGAATCAGAGCATGAGCGCCTTATTGACAGCCTGGCGCAGAAAATCAAAGAGACCAATGTTTTATACCAGATTGCCACTCTTTTTTCGCAGAAGGACGTTACACTGGAAAGCATACTGCAAAGCTCTGTAAATATTATTCCTGATGGATTCCCGAATTGGTTTCACCCTCGTGCACAAATTGAGTTTCAAAATGAGAGTTTTACTTCTGAAAATTTTTCTTCGAGCGGAAAGAAATTAGAGAGGGTCCTGTATGTAAATCAGAAAAAAGTAGGGGTAATTCGTATCTTTATCGATCAGCCCTCAGGAACTTTGATTACTGATTTTATCAGTGCGGATCTTGTCAATACACTGGCGTTGATCTTAGGGCAGATAATCACATCCATGCGCACTTATGAAGATTTGGCCATTGCCAATATGGTCTTTAACCACGCTATCGAGGGGGTGATGGTCACAAGCCGGGATGGAATTATCGAATATGTAAACCCGGCCTTTACTGACATAACAAGTTTTACCAAAGAAGAGGCAATCGGCCAGAATCCAAGATTTTTAAAATCAGAGCATCATGAAAAATCTTTTTATGAGAAAATGTGGCAGGAGCTTTTATCAAAAGGAACATGGCAGGGGGAGATCTGGAATAGAAAAAAGAGCGGAGAACCTTTCCCGGAGCTGCTGTCCATTACATCTGTCCGCAATTTTGATCAAGAGATAATAAAATTTATCGGTATATTTTTTGATATTACCGATATCAAGCGCCATGAGAGTCTGGTGCAGCATCAGGCGTTCCATGATGCGTTAACGGATCTTCCTAACCGACTGTTGTTTATGGATCGACTGCAAAATGCGCTCAATCACAGTAAACGCGATGCCAATGCTCTGTTTGTCGTAATGTTTATTGATCTGGATAATTTTAAGAATATCAATGATACCTTGGGACATTCTGTGGGTGATCAGCTTTTGGTAAAGGCTGCTAAAGCTCTCCAGGAAAGCACGCGTGCGCAGGATACTGTAGCAAGAATTGGCGGCGATGAGTTTATCCTGTTACTGGATCAGCTGCAGGATCGCAAAGAGGCTGTAGTAATCGCACGGCGTATTTTAACAAAGCTCTCCGAAACAGCAAAGATAATGAAGTATGAGTTGCGCGTATCAGCCAGCATTGGCATGGCTTTCTATCCTGACCATGGAACTGATGAGGACTCGCTGATACAAAGCGCGGATTTGGCTCTGTACAAGGCGAAAGATCTTGGCAAAAATCGATATGCAGTATTTTCCGACAATCTCAAGGAGAAAGCAAGCCAGCGACTTTTTATTCAAAATAAGCTGGAAAAATCGATTCAGAATGGAGATCTGGAACTCTATTACCAGCCGTTATGGTGTCTTGTAAAGAAAAAAATTCTTGGTGTGGAGGCGTTAGCTCGGTGGCAAAATAGCGAAATTGGTTCCATCTCTCCCTCTGTGTTTATTTCAATAGCGGAGGATTCGGATCTCATCATTCATTTTGGACATTGGGCTATGCGTAAAGCAATTGTGGAAGCCAAGAAGTGGTATCAATCCGGGTATGATCTTTTTGTGTCGATTAATGTTTCCCCGCGTCAATTTACCCATTATAGCTTTTTGCCTGTTCTAACTGATATTTTAGACGAGACAAAATACCCCAGGGAAAAGCTGGTTCTTGAGATAACGGAAACTGTCATGATGAAGAGCATCAAACAAGCCCAGGAGGTGATGGAGCAGATCAGGCAACTGAGAATACTGATGGCCTTGGATGATTTTGGTACAGGCCACTCATCTTTGAATTACCTAAGCCGCCTGCCGATTTCCAAATTAAAAATCGATAAAAATTTTGTGAAGGATTTAATAACGAATAAGGACAATCAGTCCATCGTCAATGCAACGATATCCCTTGCCCACAATTTAAACATGAAAGTTATTGCCGAAGGTGTAGAGACTATGGAACAATATGATTATCTGGAAAAGGCTGGTTGCGATCAGATCCAGGGATATATCATCAGTCAGGCGGTTCATTGCAACGCTCTGCCTGGGCTACTCGAGAAAAAAATATTAGGATAAGCTTTTGAAATTTTTAGTCCTCTTTTCTTTTTGCAAGGATCTGTTTTGCATAGGAGATAAGGCTTTCATCATTTTGCAGCATGGAAAAATCGGACGGCGGACCATTTTCCAGAAAATCTTCGATCGTTTGCAGAGCTTCGCGCGGCTGATCAAGCCATTGTTCATCAAACTCTAAATACCAGCGAATAATATCCGGATAAAAGGTTACATCAAATTCGTACTCCGAATCATTGCCCAGATCAAAAGTAAAATTTTTTATAGGATTGCCGCGAAATACCAACTGCTTTTCCGTTCCTTTATGTTTCAGAATTTTTTTTCTTTCTTTATGAGAAATATGATGAGTTAGAAGATAAGAGCGGATGTCATTCACAATCGATTGTGGGACTTGGGGGACATGCGGACCGCTAAGAAAAAAGGATGCAAAATCCTGGGACACACCCCCACCTCCGGCTCGTGGATTGGCAAAATAGGTAAACCACTCCAGCTTGCCTTTGCCGATAAAAACACCATCATGACTATCCTTGGTTTCGTTCCAGGTCCATTTTGGTGTTTGATTTATCTCTTTCTTCATAAGGCGGCCGCTCTCCGTTGCGAATCGATAGCCTATTTAGGCTCTTTCTCGTCCGTCAAGGCGCGCATTCCGCCTTTGGGTAAAACCCCGGCTGAAGAGTAGATACCGATTTTATCGCGGGAGTCTGTGATATCCAGATTGCGCAGATGCAGTTGACCAATTCGGTCTACCGGAGAAAAGGCTTCTCCCTCTACGCGCTCCATGGATAATCTCTCCGGATGGTAGGTCAAATTGTCGCTCTTCGTGTCGAGGATGGTGTAATCGTCACCACGGCGCAGCTCCAGGACGACGCTGCCGGTCACAGCCCTGCCGACCCATTTGCTCAGGGTGTCGCGCAGCATCAGCGATTGTGGGTCAAACCAGCGACCCTCATAAAGCAGGCGTCCCAGGCGGCGTCCCAATGTTTTGTAGTTGTCTATCGTTCCTTCGTTGTGAATGCCTGAAAGAAGCCTTTCGTACACAATATGGAGCAATGCCATTCCCGGAGCTTCGTACACACCTCTGGATTTGGCCTCAATGATACGGTTTTCGATCTGGTCAGATATCCCCAGCCCGTGGCGACCGCCTACTCGGTTGGCCTCCAGCATCAACTCTGTTTTCGAGGAGAACTCCTGTCCATTGATGCGCACAGGAATACCTTCAAAAAACTCCACGGCCACCTCTTCGGGTTTGATATCCACACCTGCATCCCAGTGTTTGACCGACATGATCGGTTCGACCAGGCGTAACCCTTTGTGTAGAAATTCCAGCTCTTTTGCTTCATGGGTTGCGCCAAGCATATTGGAATCTGTAGAATATGCCTTCTCCTTGGACATTTTATACGAGAAGCCGTTGCTGCTCAGCCATTCGCTCATCTCTTTTCTACCGCCAAGCTCCCGAACAAAGTCCTGATCAAGCCAGGGCTTGTAGATCTGCAGGGCAGGGTTTGCGAGCAGGCCATAACGGTAAAATCGTTCAATATCATTGCCCTTGTAGGTTGAGCCATCACCCCAGATGTTGACTCCATCCTCTTCCATGGTTTGGACGAGGCGAGTGCCTGTTACTGCACGACCGAGCGGGGTGGTGTTAAAATAGGTTTTTCCGCCGGTGGAGATATGAAAGGCACCGCACTGGATCGCGGCAAAGCCTTCGTTTGCCAGCAATTCCCGGCAATCTACCAGAGTGGCCTTTTCGGCGCCATACTCCATCGCCCTGCGGGAGATATCATTGTAGTCTGTTTCATCAGGCTGCGCCAGATTTGCTGTATAGGCATAAGGGATGGCACCTTTGCTGCGCATCCAGGCGATTGCTGCCGAGGTATCAAGACCTCCGGAAAACGCGATTCCTACTTTTTTTGCTTTCGGTAGGGACAGAAGGATTTTTGTCTCTTTCTGCGTTGTCATGCATTGCCTCCTGATGTATTCTGCGAAGTAAGTGTATTTCGCAATTTTGGGCGTAATAATTTTAATTGCCGAATTATTGCCCGCAACGGTCTCTTTTAATAAAGGTCATGCTCCGTGGGTCTCATTTCTCAGCAACTTATAATTGCATTTACGATTTCATTTTTTTTCTAAAGCAGACATCGGGGAAAAAGTAAAGTCAAATTTTGCACCACCTACGTCCAAGAGAGAGTTCAATTTTCGCAAAATGGAGAGTAACATTTTATGTTTAAAAAAGGAAAAAGCAGGATCTTGTTGTTACTGGTTATCTCATTTTTGGCATCGCTTCAGATGGCTTTGTCATTCGGGCTGAAGTCAGAGGAGAATCCAGGGACGGATGCAAAAAGGGAAGAGAGCGCTCTCTTACCGGATAAATTTCTGGTCTATTTTTCATACCAATATGGCGTGCTCAACCATCCAGAGCCTGGTTTTGAAAGGAGAATTCTGCCAACAGTGAACGATTTTCGGGGCGCCCCCGGATGTTACGTCGCCTGCTATTCCAGAAGCAAGGAGGACTCCATATACCCTGTGGGTGGTAATATCTTTGTGATGGGTCAGGTGCGGGTTCAAGGAACTTACAGCAGAAGGGTTTGCTTGCCAGGTGGATTTGAAACTGCGGATATCAGCGCTTCGTCATATTTTCATAAAGTGTGCCAGCGGCATATCCCTGCCTGCCGTACGCATGGGTGCTGGGCCGGTGGAGACACAGGTGGATGGTTTGGAATACAGCAGTAGGAGAAACAGGAGATCCTGAACAACTATTCGCAAGGCAAGGAAAATGAGAAAGTTGTACCTTCGCCAGGGACGCTTTGGACTTCAATATGGCCGCGCTGCAATTCAATAAATTCTTTACACAGAATCAAGCCCAGGCCAGATCTTTTTTCCGAAGCGGTACCCTTGCGGATTGTGGTTTTATCGAGGCGGAATAACTGCCTTAGCTCTTCATCGTTCATGCCAATGCCATGATCCTGCACCTGAAAGAGAATACTCCCTTTGTCGACATGGACGTGAATCTGGATAGCCTCTCCAGGTGCGCTGAATTTGATGGCATTGGTGACGAGATTGCGCAGGATGGTCTCCATCATCTGTTTGTCTGCATTCAACAAGGGATCCGTTTGGGAATGAACCTCGATCGGGATATTTTTTGCAGTAGCCATGTTTCCGCATACATCCAGGGTTGCGGAAATAATTTCCGATGCGTGAAACCGAGTCATGTGTGGATGGATTTTTCCCGTCTGGAGTCTGGCCCAGGCAAGCAGATTTTCCAATAGGGCATAGGTCTGTTCTATGGTATGATGCATTTTTCCGGCGAATTCCTGGATCTGATTTTTAGAAAAATCATCCGTATTGTTCTGGAGAAATTCTGAAAAATTGAGCAGTGTGGTAAAGGGACTCATCAGATCATGAGCGATGATAGAAAAAAATTTGTCTTTGGTCAGATTTAACTCCTGGAGTCTGGCTTCACTCTGCTGCAGGGCTATTTCTGCGAGTTTACGTTCGGTAATGTCAATGGCATAGGTTAAATTTAGGAGAATTTTTCCCTGTTCGTCTTTTACCGGATTTGTTTTTGCCAGATAGTAGAGAGTTCGGTCTGGTAAAGGTACCACAACCTCTACGGAACCAGCTTCTCCGGTCTCAAAGAGCTTTGATGAGGCCGCGAACCTATGGTCAGCGTGCTCTTTAGGATAGATGTCCCAGAATGATTTTCCTTCGAAAAAGTCAGGTGTTTTCTCAAATGTAGATGCGAATACATGATTTACAAATTTGTAATATCCATTTTTATCAACGCAGAAGATGACATCATTGGAGTGTTCCATTAAGGCTTTGTATTTAAAGGTTATTTCATTGATGCGGTTTTCTTGCTCTTCGAGCAGCTGTTCCATTTCTGCGAATTTAGAAGATAAATCACTCCCTGAAGATTGGGCGGACTCTTTTAATGCTTTGAATTTTTGCAGAATATTCATCGTCGTTGTATTATAAAACTGTCTTGATTTGAAATCTATACCAAATATACCCAAAACAGACTGGTGTACGCACCAGGAGCATATTTTTTTGTTATACTAAAGGCATTTTGGTTTTCGGATATCGCAAGGCAATGCCGGCGATGTCGACGCACCCTTTAGCCAGTATTTACTGTTTGCAATGGACTTTGTGCCAAAAGGACGTTGGTAATACCACGACCTGGCATTACCCGACGCAAGGCAACGCCATGCAGTCAGGGTATCCTGCAACTGTTCATGCGACGTCCACGGATGGATAAGAGCTGACCCAAGGTCGATAAGGACGCGGTTATGGCATTGCCCAACTGGTCAAATCTTGTGCTGAGTTCATCGAAGCATCGATGCTTATTGGTATAAAACCCGAGAACCAAAGTGTTTCGAGTATAAAATGGAATCAAACTTCTTCCGTATAAAGTATGAATTGTGAAACAGACCACAGAATTAATCCACATAAAAAAAGAACAGGATAATTTTTTTGGCAAATTTAGATGAAAAAAAAATTAAATAGTTAGATAACATAATTCCTGGTTGAATGATACAGCTGGGTATTGTGGATGAATCGTTTTTTGGGAAGATTGATTTTGGTTTAAGCAGCAAGGAAAGATGATTTCATCGTATGAAGCAAGAACACGGCATTTATCTATTGCATAAGCCCTTCGATGTTTTGTGCAAATTTACGGATATTCAGGGTCGTGCCACTTTGGCTGATTATTTTTCGCTACCCGATTATTATCCGGCAGGGAGGCTGGATCAGGATAGCGAGGGAGTCGTGCTTTTGACCAATTCTGGCCGCTGGCAGCATCAGATATCTGACCCCCATTTTAAATGGGAGAAGGAGTATTGGGTGCAGGTGGAAGGTGAGATCTCAGACGAGGCTCTGCGTAGCCTGCGCCAGGGTGTTGCCTTGTCCGATTTTCATACCAGACAAGCCAGAGCCGAGAAAATGGATGAGCCTGCCGGTCTGTGGGAGCGTTCAAGGCCCATCCGATTTCGTAAGAATATTCCGACCAGCTGGCTGCGTTTATCGATTCAAGAGGGAAAAAATCGTCAGGTTCGCAGGATGACTGCTGCGGTAGGATATCCAACCCTCCGCCTCATCCGCTATAGAGTTGGTTCCTGGTCGCTGGAGGGATTGGCTCCTGGTCAATTTCGCAGGCTTACGGCTGCGGAAATTCAATCTGGATTGAAATTCTGGAATCAGTAAAGGGAAATCGATATGCTCACAACCCGTTTTTCATGGCAGGGAGAGAAAAATCGTTTGATTGCAGCTCGGGAAACGGTGAAGGAGTTTATCGATTTTTCGGAAAGCAACCCCACAGCTATAGGATTGGATGGATCGGCGGAGATTCTGAGGGAGATCTTCTCTGGGGCTGAATTTTTCAGACAGATAAGCCGCTACCAGCCGCATGCGCAGGGGATGTTGTCTGCAAGAGAGGCCATCTGTTCCTACTATTGCGAACAGGGCATAACTATGTTCCCCGAAGATCTGTTTCTGACATCCAGTACCAGCGAGGCGTATAGCTACCTATTTAAATTGCTCAGCGATCCAGGTGATCGAATCGGCGTTGTTCGGCCAGGATATCCGTTATTTGATATGCTGGCACAGTTGGAAGGGCTCCATCTTGGCGAGCTTCCATTGGCGCGCTACGGCAACAAGGGCTTTTGCTTTGATAGCAGCGCATGGCCCAGGGAGATAGAAGGGGAGCGGGATCTGCGCGCTTTGCTGGTGGTGAATCCCAATAATCCAACGGGAAATTCGCTCTCGGTATCCGAAGTACAAAATCTGCGCAGGTTTTGCCAGGTGTCTATACCGGGTTCAGAGCTGATTGTGGATGAGGTGTTTATCGATTATATCCATGAACCCTGGCGTCAATCAGCCGCACTTGGCAGAATAGAGTTAAGTCAGGGAAATGCATTTTTTTTGAATGGCTTCTCCAAAATGGTTGGTTTACCTCAACTGAAACTCTCCTGGATTGCCCTGACCGGCGATGAAACATGGAAAAACAAGGTACGCGAGCCTTTGTCATTTATCGCGGATACCTATCTGTCTGCTTCGATGCCGGCTATGGCTGCGGTGCCGGAACTGTTGCAGCACAGATGGGAACTACAGGATCCACTGCAAGAACGGATCGCGCAAAACCTCTCTTTCTTAAATAAACTGACATTTAATAATCATGATCTGGAATTGGTTGAGACTCATGGTGGATGGAATGTTATCGTCATTCTACACACGATCAAACAGGGGCAACAAGAATGCGATGAGGAGGGATTCTCGATCTGGCTGCTTCGGGAAAAAAAAATTTTTCTTATGCCGGGCTATTTTTTTGATATAGGCATAGATGCTTCATTTGTTGTAAGCCTGCTGCCAGATCCTGCCCTGTTTCAGAGAGGATGGGCAGAGATTGTTGCTGCGCTGGAGTCTTTTGGCAGGCTATAGGAGCAGCTCGCGGATTTCGCCCAGTTGCAGGATCCAGAACCTATCCAGTGGCAATTTTTTTATGGTATCTCGATCCAGATGGTCATAGTGGTTGTGAGTCAGAATGATTGTCAGCGAGCGGCTGCCTTCTGGCTGGTATTTGAGAAAATCATTCAGTGTGATTCCGGGTGCAGTCAATCTTTTGGGCAGCAGAGCTCTCTGGCTGAAAATAGGGTCGGTGATATAATCGTGCTGGTGCAGGCGAACCCAAAATGAGTTATGGCCGATCCACATCACAAAATTTTTATTTTTCAGCTTTTGAAATTGTGTCCATGGGGCAGGCGCGGTAGCCGGTAGAAAATTTTTTTCTTCGGTGGAATACTCCTGCTTGGCGCTCAATTTCCAGCGCAGAAGAGAGAAAAATCCCTTTTACTCCATAGGAAGCCAAGGGTTAAAAAAGGAGCCCTCCTTTTCATGAGGAGCGTACAATAACTTAGGGTCAAGGGAATTGACTTTCTGTTTCCAGGCAAGCTCGTCCAGCTTTTTGGGGGTCATCGCGCAGCCAAGCGCCAGTAGAGATATCAAAGCCAGGATCAGCAGCGCCAGAAGAATTTTTAGATATTTCATCATTTCGAATTTCCCCAATTACAATTCAAGAGTGAACTCTTTATTGATGATATAAAAAAAAAGGGTTGAAGCCTTCTGTTTTTTTTGGATCAAGCGAAAATAGGAAAGACATATTGCGAGGCAACTAAAAATGAAGTAAATAGGGTTGCCTAGGGCAAATCTAGGAATTGGAAAAATTGTCAAGGCGCCCTGGTTTCCAGATGGTTACGATCACTTTGGCATGGATAAGAAGTATGGGTAAAGAGAAAAAGAAAGGGTCACCAGATTTTGATAAGATTACTCTATGTGAATTGGACAAGGACGAGATCGAAAGGAGTATGGAGAAAATAAAAAATTTAGTCGCGCATCCACGCCATATCTGCTGCAAGTGTGCGAGAGTGGCGAACCGTTCCGATCTCTTATGCAAACCTATCGCAATATCACCCCCCGAGGCCGATCCAGAGCGTAGCTGAGGCGATCCAGATGTGATGTTCGACTACGATGAGAAATGAACTCCGGAGGAAGATGAATTTTTTCAAAAAAGATTCGCTTTACAGCTTTGACCTTTCGATTTTTTTTGTAACGAAAATGACAATTTTAAATTTGAGGCGTTCATTCATGGACAATTTGCAAAAAGATCCGAATTATATTCTGGCTGATGTGCCCTCTATGATAGAAAAGCCAGCTCTTAGGAAAGTTTATACTGTGATCCGCGGACCCTTTGAATGGGTCACTGGAATTTCACGTATGAATCGAATGCATACCTATCTTTCTACCCAATCTGTAGACGCAATGGATCTGACCCTGCGGGCACAGCGGCTATTAAATACCCATGTTACGCTGCCTTCTGCTGAAGAGATCGAGCCTTATAAAAAAATTGAAGGACCTCTGATCATCGCCTCGAATCACCCGATAGCCGGTCATGAATTTATGGTTATGCTGCCTCTGTTTTACGCAATCCGCCAGGATTTTAAGATTCTGGTGAATCCATTTTTAACGAGAATCCGTGAGCTATCTCCCCTTTTTATTCCCATCGATCCCTATGAGACTGAGGAGTCGAGCAGGAAGAATATGATACAGATGAGAAATATTTTTTATTATCTCAGAAAGGGCGGGATGATTCATCTATTTCCTGCTGGTGAGGTTTCTTCCTTGAAGGTATCCTCCATGAAGATCAGCGACAAGCCATGGAACGATAATATTTTTTCCTTAGCGATGAAGATTAGGGCGACAATCGTTCCCCTCTACTTTCATGGCCGTGTTTCCAATATGTTCCAATTCATTGGTTTATTCCCCAAAATCAGACCAATTTTTTTACCGAGAGAGTTGACCCGTCAGGTAAACAGGGAGCTGCAATATAAACTTGGTAGAATTATCACCCCGGACGAGGTTGCCTCCTTTTCTGATGCGGCTGACTTAACAAAACTGGTTCGCGAGGAAACCTATAAACTTAGAAATCTTATAAAGCCAAAGTAATGCCAGAGATTTCCTTACCTGAGCGGAAGTGGAAAAAAAAGGCATTGTACGAGAAGGAAGCATGACTAGAGGTGTTTACAGAGTTTTGTAAGACTCTTCGATCAGATGGCGAAAATAGCGCGCGTTTTCTGTTAGATCGTTGCTGTGCCGAAACAGTCCTCCGCCTATCAGAAACATGACCTCATTCCCATACATCTGGCGTAGGTCGGGAAGGCGATCCATGGTCATACCTCCGCCAGGGGCAGGAAATATGGGCTTATAACTATCAACGGAATTTTTCGCCAGGGCTGAGGAGCATCCAGAGGCGATTTGCTTGCACTCCTCTCTGGTGAATGAAAATCGACCGCCGTAATTGGGAAAGATCGAGGCGTCAGCGCCGCATAACCTCATAAGCTGCCCAAAAAGGAAAGAGTGGCTAAGTCCATGATCCGGCGACACAACAAAACTGCCGAGCATAGCTGGATGGGCAAGGATTGGCAACCCGATGGTATCGTCCGCGGCGATGGCTGCCATAGCGGAAAATCCACAAAGCCCTGGGCTAATTAGCAGGGCGCCAGCCCCTGCCTCGCGGGCCAACCTGGCTCGTCGTATCATCTGGGTGAAATCTGCGGTGACGTTGGGGGCATACACTGCCTTTGTGCCACAGCGTTGATTTGTTTGCTGCACAGTTTTTGTGATCGCATGCAAACGCTCCTCAAAGGTGGCAAACGGTTGATTGGCCAGACCGTGATCGTCTTTGATGATGTGAATTCCCCCTTCGGCAAATTGAGAGGCCATGGCAGCCAGATCGGTGGCGGATAACCCCTGGGGCTTGAGAGCTGTACACAGTAGGGGGAGACTCTGTTCCTTGAAAAGATTGCGTAGTCCTGTCTGGCCAAAGCGGGGGCCTGGAAAGAGATCTCCTAAGGATGGGGATAATCTAATCTCCTCAAGACGAATGCCGGGTTTGAGGCTGATATTCCCAAAGAGTACATTGAGAAGTTGGGTAATCTCCCCACCAGCCAACTCGGTTGCAAAAGAGATTTCAGCAAGAAAATGGCTCATCCTGGAAGAGTCATCGTTTGGATCAGTCGCAAAAAAATGTTCAATCCTTCCAAGGATCTGTTCCTGGATAACCCCTCTGGGAACAAGCTCTTCAGGAAACTCCACGGTCTGTTCCAGGGTAATATCCTTGGCTTTGGCAAGAGCCTCCTCTTTGCTGGTAGGGTCATTGGCTACCGTAATCCGGTAGATGGCTGTGAAGCGTTCGCCGCTTAGCGTGGGCTGTGATGTCTGCTGGAGTAGAGCCATATTAGAGAGCCTCAGCCTTGGCAAGGCTGTGTACTGCCTGAATACGAACAGCCTGTAGATCCTGTTCTGAGATATCGAATGTTTCCCCAAGGATGCTTTCTACTTTTTTAACTAGGCTCATGGCATCAAGGCCATATTCCTTCATTAAGTAGGGGCGCGATGCACCGTGGAGAAACAGATCCGGGATGGCGATTTTAGTCAGTTTTTTTCCAATGCCCATTTCAGCCATAAGTTCGGCAGTCGCGCTTCCCAGTCCGCCGATGGAGCTGTGGTTCTCCATCGTGATGATACCTTTGCCAGCGCTTTCCAGGGCAGAGCGCACCTCTGGATCTGTAAATGGCTTGAGTGTTGTTACATGAAGATGTGTCAAAGAGACTCCGCGCTCCTGTAGCAAGGGGGTTACCCGCATCGCCTCCTCTGTGCAGATACCGGAGGAGAGCAGGGTGATGTCGCGACCCCTGGCGAGAACCCGGGCGCTATTGAGACGCATTCGGTCTGAGCTGTTGAATAGGCGGGGAATCTCGCCGCGCAGCATTCGGATATAGACAGGCCCATCCACTCCATCAGCGACATCCAATACGGATTCGACATCAGTGGCATCGCCAGTTTCCAAAACCGTCATATTGGGCAGACTGCGCATGATACTGATGTCCTCAATAGCCTGATGGCTTGCGCCGCCTGGAGTGGTAATGCCCGGGAGAAAACCAAACATGCGTACAGGCAGGTTGCTGTAAGCTATGCTCATGCTGATCTGGTCATAGGCGCGTCGGTAGATAAAGACAGCAAAGGTATGTATAAAAGGACGCAACCCTTCCCGGGCCATACCAGCGGCAAAACTCATCATATTCTGTTCTGCGATCCCCAGCGAGAAAAAACGGTCTGGGTAGGTGTCGCGAAAGTTGTCCACCTCAACAGAGCTGGTTAGATCTGCGGAGAGAACCACAACCTCCGGCTTATCTTGGGCCCAGGAGACCAGGTTTTTCCAGTGTACTTTGCTCAGGATTTCCATACTAACCCTCCAGCTCTGACAGGATTTTTTCATAATCAAGGCGTTCATCTCTATTCTTGAAACGAAGGTAGTGCAGTTTAGGAGAGTTTTTTCGGAATCGCTCCAGACCCTTGCAGGCGTCGGTATAGCAGAGAACAACCAGCGGCACTCCCTGATGCTCCGAGCGACCGGCTTGGATCAGAGCCTCCACATCGTGGCCGTTGACCTTGAGAACTTTGGCTCCAAAGGAGCGGAGCCGTTCATCGAGTGGTTCTATGTTCATGACATCTTCCATTTTACCGTCGCACTGTTGGCCATTGACATCCACAAAGATTTTGATATTGTCGAGACAGTAGTGCTTCATAACCTGTAGTGCTTCCCAGGTCTGCCCAATCTGAAATTCGCCGTCCGACATAAAGATCCACTGGATACCTGGATCGAGCTTTCTCTTGCGCACCAGAGCGCTGCCTGCGGCCTGGCTGATACCCTGTCCCAGGGAACCGGTTGTGACCTCCATGCCAGGGGAGTGCTCTGCTCCAATCATCTCGACACTGCTGCCATCCTGATTGAAGTGATCCAGCCCATCCGCACTCATGCGTCCACTTTCGATGAGAACAGTATAAAGCACAAGGGCGTAGTGTGCCGGAGAGAGATAAAAACGGTCGAAGCCAAAGGAGTGGCCTCCGTTAAAGTCCGCACCTGTAAAATAGGCCTTGTTGCTCTTCGAGGGAACTCCAGGAAAGGGCTTCGGGGCAAGGGGTCTCTCTACAGGAGAGAGCTTCATTAGCTCAAGGTAGAGTGTAGCCAGGATTTCAGCGCTGGAGCAGGCCTGGGACATATAGCCGCCATTGTTGTGGATGGTGTGTTTGAGCACCTTGATGCGAATATTGTGGGCCGCTTTTTGAATCTGTTCTTTACTTGTAGTCATGGGCGATCCTTTCCCAGGTGTAAGAGTTGGGCAAAAATTGAGTTTATGGAAACAGACGGATTTTGAATAGAGTGCGTAGATCGACAGCGGAGACGTCAACCAGATATCCGATCTACCATCTCTGTTTGTGCATAAAAAAAGCGGCCCGAAGGCCGCCTTTTCCCTCTAAGGGTGAGCGTTTTAGGAGCAACCAAGGGAGTTGCCGCAGTTGAGACATTTGTAGCAGGTGCCGTTGCGTACAGTCAGGTGTCCGCAGATGTTGCATTGGGGAGCGTCTCCCATCAATTCAGCCATGTGTTGGTCTAGCTGATCATGGTGGCGGCCTTCACTCTTCTCTCTTTGTACTGCTTTCCCTTTGATCGATTGTGGTGCGCTAGGGTGAGAGGCTCTCTTTTTTTCCTCTTCCTTGGTGGTTTCGCAGTAGGTGTCGATATCCCCCAGTGGTATGGTGTCAAACAGTGAGTTGGCAGAGGAGCTCTGGACAGGATGGTCTTCGGAGTCCAGCTCATCTGCCGTGCTTGGCTTGACCTGGAGAAAATCTGTCCTGTTCAGATATTCGTAACCAAGAACCCGGAAAATAAAGTCCAGTATCGATGTAGAGCTCTTGATATATGGGTGATCCGTCATGCCATGAGGTTCAAAACGGGTAAAGGTAAAGGAGTTTACAAATTTTTCAAGAGGAACACCATATTGTAGGCCTATGGAGATCGATATAGCAAAGCAGTTGAGTATGCTTCTGTAGGAGGCTCCCTCTTTGTACATATCAATAAAGATTTCGCCGAGGTTACCGTCATCGTACTCCCCTGTGCGCAGAAAAACCTTATGGCCGCTGACAGAGGATTCGAGGGTAAAGCCTTTTCTTTTAATGGGAAGGCTTTTTCTGACACCGCGACGAACAGAGGGGACAGTGACAACCTCAGCAGCCGGACTCTTTTGTTCCGTTTCCGCGCTGCTCTCCTCTGCACTGGAAGGTTGCGTCCCCAGGGGTTGGCCATGCTTGGAGCCATCCCGATAGATTGCAACCGCTTTGACGCCGCGCTTCCAGGCCTCGACGTAGATCTCGCGGATGTCGCCTACAGTAGCGTGGTTAGGAAGGTTTACAGTCTTGGATATCGCTCCGGATAAAAAGGGCTGTACTGCTGCCATCATCTTGATATGACCCATAGGCTGAATGTAGCGCTGACCTATGCCGCATTTATTGGCGCAGTCAAAAACAGGGTAGTGCTCTGGTTTGAGGTGAGGAGCCCCCTCCAGGGTTTGGGAGCCGTTGACATAAATCTGAATGGCGGCGATCTCTTCGCTGGTAAAGCCTTTGGCCCGCAACGAGGCGGGATGAATATGAGGGGTATAGGTATCCAGACTCATATATTGTGCGATAGCGGCATTGGCTTCGCGAATCTCCTGTTCGCTGAAAAGAGCGCGGATGGATAGCCCTTTGCTGTTCGCAGAGTTTTTATCAAAGTAGGGAGCCCCTTCGAGGGTACCGTGGCCTGTGGCATAGTGGCCGATAGAATCGATCTGGGGTTGCGAATAGCCCAGAGTTGCCAGCGCCTGGGGAATGGAATGGTTAATGATTTTGAAATAGCCGCCTCCAGCCAGTTTTTTGAATTTGACCAGAGCATAATCAGGCTCGACGCCTGTTGTATCGCAGTCCATAAGAAGCCCAATTGTTCCTGTGGGCGCAAGCAGGGTGGTTTGGGCATTGCGGAATCCGTATTTTCGTCCAAGCTCCAGAGCCTGGTTCCACGAGTCCAACGCGGCGTCGAGGATGGGTCGTGGCGCCAGGTTGCGGTCAATTTGAAGGGTGTGCTCCTGGTGTTTGGCAATGACCTGTAGCATCGCTGAGCGGTTTTCTTTATACCCGGCAAAGGCGCCGATCTGCTCGGCCAACTCAGCGGAAACCTTGTAAGCCTCGCCAGTCATCAGGGAGGTAATGGCGCCGGCAACCGCAAAGGATTTTTCGCTATCGTAGGGAATGCCAAGAGTCATGAGCAGCGTGCCAAGATTGGCGTATCCCAGGCCAAGGGGGCGGAAACGGACACTGCTTTGGGCGATTCGTTGGGTTGGATAAGCGGCAAAACTGACCACAATCTCCTGTGCTACGATAAAGGTTCTGATAGCGCTACGAAATGCTTCAACTTGAAAGCTTCCATCAGGTTTCAGAAATTTTTTCAAATTCAAAGAGGCAAGGTTGCATGCGCTGTCATCCAGAAACATAAATTCGGAGCACGGGTTAGAGCCATTGATTCGGCCGGATTCTGGACAGGTATGCCATGTGTTGCAGGTATTGTCAAACTGGACGCCAGGATCGGCAACCTTCCACGCCGCCTCGCAAACCTTGTCAAAAAGATCACGGGCTTTATGGGTTTCAAAGATTTCTCCGCTGGTTCGCAATCTGGTGTGCCACTCCTTATCCTGCTCGACTGCGCGCATGAAATCATCGCTGATGCGCACAGAGTTGTTGGAGTTTTGTCCGGCTACCGTCTGGTACGCTTCGCCTTCAAATCCTGAGGAGTATCCAGCCTTCATCAGTGCGTGGGCCTTCTCCTCCTCCTTAACCTTCCAGGAAATAAAGTCCACAATTTCAGGATGATCCATATCAAGGACTACCATTTTGGCTGCCCGGCGCGTTGTACCACCAGACTTCGTTGCGCCGGCTCCGCGGTCGAGAACTTCCAGAAAGGACATCAAACCGGAGGAAGTACCCCCTCCGCTGAGTTTCTCATGTTTGCTGCGCACATTGGAAAAGTTTGTGCCTGTGCCGGAACCATATTTAAACAATTTTGCCTCATTTTTTGCTAGCTCAAAAATGGACATCAGGTCATCATCAATAGATTGAATGAAACAGGCGGAAAGCTGTGGGTGGGTGTAGGCGTCCGTAGTTTCCGTAAGTGCGCCACTTTTTTCATCAGCCAGCCAGTTGCCGCCGCTGCCATCAATTCCATAAATCTGCTTAAGGCCAAGGTTGAACCAGACAGGGCTGTTGAAAGCACCGCTCTGGGTTAGTAGAAGATAGGCTAACTCATCCTCAAAGATTTGCGCTGCTTCAGCGTCTTTAAAATAACCGCGTTTTTCACCCTCCATGCGCAGGGTATGGCAGATCCGGAATACAGGCTGACGGATGCTAGTCTCGCTGCCCGTGCCGGGTATGCCAGCTTTTCTAAAATATTTTGACACAAGGATATCCGTTGCCAATTGACTAAACTGCTCAGGAACCTCAACATCCTTCATCTCAAAAACTACGGTACCGTCAGGTTCACGGATAACAGATGTCTTTTTAGCATAGGATATCTGGTCGTATGGGCTCAACCCTTTTTTTGTAAAAAACCTGCGAAAGTGCAATCCTCCCAGGATCTCTTTAAAAGAAATTTCTGAAGTACTGTTTCCCTGGTCTTCTGTAAGCGGACTGTCCGGATTGCCAGAGGAGTGCTTTGGCGTGCTTATTTTATCAAGAAAATTTAATTCAGGTGTTGTAACATTTAGATCCTGGACAGCCACGATTGTCTCCTTAAAAATTGTACAAAGATTTTTTTCAATTCACCATGCATAATATTTTATGCATATTATAATACTACATAATACGGCCAGGAAATAAAAAAATCTCCCGCCTTTTCTCGAAATATACCGAATTTCGCGCGAGCGAGATATCCGGCTTTTTATAACTACGCCAATCGGTGTAGTTAAATTTTTTTTATAATGTACCTACTCAAAATTACCGGCAACTTTGCTTGTCGGCAAAAAAATAAATTATTTATAAAAAATATTACGGAATAAAAAGTCCGAAAACATGTCAAAGTTTGACCGTTTATTTTAGTCTGGATTGATTACCAGGTCAGCAGATATCTATTATTTTGGATATTATTTTTTGGGGAAGGATGTCTGATTTTTCCGCATTTCTCAAAAAGACCCCCTGCTTACCTTAGATTCCTATGGCTGCCGTCGCAGAAAGGTGGATTCTGCGTCCGTTTGCACATACACAGGGCAACCTCTTTTTTCTGTGCTATTTCAAAGCGAACCGATTTGAATGGAGTGGTTTTATGGCTGCCATCGCAAAAGGGTTGCTTTTGGGAGCGACCGCAACTGCTCCAGGAGTGCGTTCCTGGCTCGATTTCCAAAACAACAGGCTTGTTGTCGGCTGCTATGGGTTGGTCATCGGAAGCCATATTCAAATCTCCAGTTTTTTTGTACCCTTATATTAATCCACAGGGATCTGAAAGTCAAGTCAGAACTTTGAAAAACCGCAAGAAAAAAAGTGCCGTTGAGCTATAAATTTTGGTCCATCACAAAAAGGGGGTGGTAATGTGAGCCCCAAAATCTTATTTTTACCAATGAGGATTTCTTAAAAATTTGTACTGGCAAATATACGAATTTTGTCTCACTCTTTCGGAAAAAATCTATCCTAAATATTGAGATATTGCGAAGAGTGTCTTTTTCGCAGTATAAAAACACGTTACAAATGCAGCGAACGCAAAGTATCCTACTAGGTTGGAAAGGCAATCGGGCGAAGGCGATGGGATTAGGTTATACAGAATTGATTATCATTGTCGGTATTTTTTTGCTTGCCTTCGGCAGCAAAGCTCTACCGATGATTGCCCGTAATATGGGTAATAGCGTCCAGGATCTAAAAGCAGATATTGGTAAGGAGCTAATTAAAGAAGAGACCCGCCTGCTCCAGGATGAGGTGCAGCAGATCAAGGAGAGTATCCAGATCAACGACAGCGAGTCTGGAAAGCGTCATTAACGAATGGGGTTTGTTACGATGTTTTTTGTGAAGCGAGCGCGGATCGCAAGAATCCTCACGATCTCTTTTCTTTTTATCAGTTTTTTCGGGATGATCTCCTGTTCAGGAAAATATAGCGATGTACGCTCCCTGCTGCGGGATGCCATCAAGGCAATGGACTCCTTTTCCAAGGAGATGGCCTCAGCAGAAAGTGGCCATCAGGCGGCACAAGCCATTGACCGTTTTGTCCTCTTCTTGGAAAAAAATGGAAAGAGAATGGCGGAGATCGACAGCCGCTACCCTGAATTGGCGGAAGCCTTCCAGAATCAGCCCGGGGATCTGCCCGCTGATCTCCTGGAACTAAACCGTACATTCAGGGAGGTTAGCAAAAAAGCTATGGGTCGGGAGTTGGCTGCCAAGTTTGCCCAATTTGGCATGGATCAGGAGGTAGTGGCAGCTCGCGGGAGATTGCAGAATGTACTGATCCTATTGCAGCAGAAGCAGACTGAGGGAATGGCGCCAGACCCTTCCCCCTCAAATGTGGATGAACAGGGCAATACCCAGGAGAGCGCCCCTGTGGAAAAGAGCAGGTTGCGACCTTATAAGGCGAAACCTGAATAGTTGAAAAAAACAATCCTCTTTGCAAAAGCTGCAAACTTCTTATATAATTTTCAAATTGTTTGTATTGAATAAATTGTTTCATGATTTCTAATTATATATCGTATCTTATAGAAAGCTCTGCTCTCTTTTTATGCCAGAGTTTGATCCATATTGTTCAGGGGTAGGTGGTTTTTCAGGCTGATATTGGAAAGCTGTCGGCTGAGAAAAACGGAATGGTTCCCTTATAGGGCGGTGTCTATGTTTCAAAAATGGTTATATTTTGTACTGCTTCTTGTCGGTATCCAATCCTGTGGTGGCAGTGATGGCGCATTGGACACCGCGGCTGCTGATTACAAATTGGCCAGCTCTCCACCTGTACTTGTGGCCGCGCGCTCGGTTGGTAATACCGCAGTTGAGCTAACCTTTTCGATCGCCCTTGATGATAGCTCCCTTGATCTGAGCAAGATCACCATTATAGATGAAGGGAGCCAACCTTTAACGGTAAGCGCTCTCCAGGTGAATCGGGAGATAGTTACCCTGACCACCGCTTCACAGCAGGCTATCTCCTATATTGTAACGATCGTTCAGATCAGTAGCGTCAATCAGATTGTGCAGCAGACAGTCACCGGACTCTTTTGGGGTACTGCGGATAGCACCACGGGAGTCTCTCTGAGTTCTGCTAGCGGTATTACCAGCGAGAATGGTCAGACAGCCAGCTTTACTGTTGCTCTGGCAAAGGCGCCTACTGCAGATGTAACCTTAAGCTTTACCTCCAGTAACTCAGCGGAGGGAACAGTTTCGCCTGCAAACCTAACATTTACCGCTACCAATTGGAATCAAGAGCAGACCATTTTGGTGACAGGGGTGGATGATGGCGCTGTGGATGGGGATCAGGTTTTCTCCATTCAGATTGCCTCCAGCAGTCTAGACTTAAATTATCATAATCTCGCGATTTCCTCGATCAGCATGACCAATCTGGACAATGATGGGGCACAGATTCTTGTAAGCAATATCAACAGCACCGTTTCAGAGGGCGGCAGCAGTGCTCAATTTACCATGCGTCTGACCCAGGCTCCAACAGCGGATGTAAATGTAGCCCTGAGCAGCAGCGATCTGACAGAGGGAACTGTCACTCCGGCAACCATAACTTTTACCACGGGAAATTGGTCCATTGATCAGGTTGTCACAGTGACGGGGGTGGATGACGCTCTTGTGGATGGAAGCCAGGGTTTTACCGTTATGACAGCACCGGCATCGAGTTCGGATGGAAATTATAATGGAAAAAATCCGGTGGATGTCCCGGTTATCAATATGGACAACGATTCTGCAGGTTTTACCATCAGCTCTATCACAGGCAATACTACGGAAAATGGCGGAACAGCGACTTTTACTGTTCGCCTGAATACAGCTCCGTCGGGGGATGTGACCGTGAATATATCCTCTAGCGATCTCAGCGAGGGAACGGTTTCCCCTGCCTCCTTGACCTTTACCTCTCTTAATTATGCGACCTCCCAAAGCGTAACCGTGACCGGAGTCAATGACACAGCTGTGGACGGAGATATCAGCTATTCTATCATATTATCTGCTGCGACCAGCACCGATGCGAACTACAACGGGTTGAATCCCCCAGACATGGCTCTTCAGAATATTGACAATGATGAAAGCTCTACCTTTGATCCAGCAACCTATGGCGGTTATTACAAAACAATCACCATTAATACCGGAGCCTCAGCCATTCCGGATTCCTACTCTGTGAAATACACCTTTGACCATGCCGCATTGGTAAGCGGATCGAAATCCAATGCAGACGGCTCAGATGTCCGCTTAGTCTATACTCCTGACGGTGGCACCACCTGGCTGGAGATCAGCCGGGTTCTGGATGATGCCTCGAGTTGGAATAACGTAGTCACCGCTATCTGGTTCAAGACCCAGGCTGCAGTAGCGTCCGGTTCGACAGATTCCAATTATCGGATCTATTATCGCAATGCCGTTACATCAGGAGCCCTGAGCAGTAAATCCAATGTATTTGATATCTATGACGATTTTACGAACCTCGACCAGTGGGCTTTGTGGCAGGATGACGGTGACAGCTCACCCCAATCCCAGACTGTGGCGATTAATTCCAGCTGCGGCACGGCAGACAACTCCTGTGTGGAGATCAATTCTGGTGGCAGCCTGCTTGGCGGGATTCGCCATAAAAGCTATGTCATGAATAACGCGACGGACTTTATTGTGTTTGCAAAGGCGAAGCAGTCTAGCGCGGCAGTGGATATGGCTCCCTTTATCTGGTATGCTAACAGTTCGACTGGAAAGGCTTATGCCTATCAGACAAATGCAACGGCCAACCGATATGCCCTGCTTGCGGATAGCTCCCAGGCCGACGGAACTGAAACTGCAATTGATACAGATGTAGCCAGCGATCCTTTCGCTGATACCATTTGGCATGAGTTTCAACTGCATCATTACACGGACGGCTCCCTTAAGGTGTGGCGCGATGGATCGCAGCAGTTTCCTGTTTTGGGGGGGTACGAACCGGGGCTTAAAAAGTATGCAGGATGGAGTTATTACAATGACTGCGGCAAATATGACTGCAACGTTAACAACTCCCGTTGATTTAAGTAAATCGTTTGTCTACTGCTCTTACAATTCACCACTTTCCACACCTGGTTTGATGCCAACTTGTCAATTAACAGCCAATGATACGGTCACGATTACTTCGTACGTGGCAAATGCATCCTTTGAGGTTAGTTACTTTGTTGTTGAGTTTGCCTCTGACATTGTTGTTCAAAGGGGCGCTGTAACCATGTTAAATACAGAGACAACTAAGACAGTACCAATCAGTGCGGTTAACCTGAGCAATAGCTTTGTTTTAGTAACCAGCAGAATTAATCTAACGAATACGAGCGATCCAGATGAGCAGAGATGGGTCTCTGCTGTTTTTCAGGATGCCAGCACATTGAAATTGGCAAGAACGGAGACATCAGCTGCCGGCAAAAATGTCGAGATAGAATGGCAGGTTATTTCTCTTAGCTATGCACAGGTACAAAGCGGTACGGCAACCATATCTGGAGGGAATTTAAGCAGTGGGCCAATTGCGTTAGCCAACCCAATCCATACCGATTCTTCATTTATTTTAATGAATTTCACTTCAAATCCTGCTGTAGATGGTGTTGAAGCAAGGTACTATACCCGCGCCACAATTTTGAATTCTGAACAAATTGAGTTTATTCGTGGGGTTACAACAAGCGGAGTCACATTAGAATACTTTGTAATCGATTTAGGGTATGGTTCCAAGTTCCAGCACGGATTGATGGAAACCGTTACGAATACAGAAGTTACTTTTAGTACCACGATATCGCTGGTGAACCGGGATCTTGCCGTACCTTTTATCTCTTTTGCGATAGGTGGTGATGGGGATAATGGTGGCCAGGATTCTGGAAGTTTTATCGCGACCTATCCGAATGCAACAACCCTACAGGTTGAGAGATATAGTCATGAAAACCGTTATGCGGGGATTAACTATTTTGCAGTGGAATTTGCCTCCTGGTCTGCAGCGGATCTGACTGTGCAGAATGGCTCATTTGCCCTGGGGGGAAAGAGTCCTGCTGGCGAGTTATTCTCTTATGACTATATTAAGGTTCGTAAGTTTGTCAATCCGGAACCCTGGGTAACGGTAGGAGGCGAGATAGCCAATTAGCAATGTTGAACCAAGGCACGATGCCAGGGTGCAACATTGCGTGGCTTTTGCTTCTCAGCTTTTTTTGGCAATTTTTAAATCCGCAAGGAGCATATTGGCGAATTTTTCCAGCACTTTAATGATCTCCCCTTGGCTTTTCAGTTGGATCAGATCCATTTGTACCAGAGAAGCCAGACCGTGGGTGTAGATCCACACCTTTTCCATGATCTCATTGATATCCTTGTTGCTTAACCCCTGAAAGCGCGGGTCATTTTTCAGCTCCTTTTTCGCCTCCTGAATGACAGATTGGATGATATCAACAACATCTTTACCAATGCTGTAGAGAGCGGAGTAGCAGTTGCTATGCTCTTTTGCGTACAGGATCATACCTATACCAAAGTTGCGGAATTTTAGCGGGGTATAATCGGTCCGGCAGTAAGCAAGCAGGTCTTCCTGGATTTTAATTAAGACCTCTTTTTTTAACTCTTCAACGGACTTAAATTGGGTGTAGATAGGAGCCACGGAGGCCCGCATTCTTTTGGCGATATTGCGGGCATTGATATTCTGTACTCCCTCCTCTTCAATGATCTCTTTTGCAGTCTTAACAATCTCTTCCTTAAAGAATCTAACTTTAGGAGGCATGAAAATCTCCGGTACGATTATTCTATTGTTTATAAAACCAGTTGCTTTGATTTGTGCCGCGCATATTCTATGCGCTCAGATTTCTCCTTGTCTAAGATTTGTGTAAGAAAATCAGGAGAATGAAATCAGAAATTTTGTGCCAGCAGAACTTTTCTAGATAAACGGTCTGTAACTTTTTCCGTAAAAAATTGACCGGAGCGATAATGGATCGTTTTTCCGGCAATCATGTACTGAAGAAGTATAGATGATGCTGGTCGGGTTTGGTGACTCCGTCTACGATAAGACTAGATATACAAAAAAGCATCGATGCTTCGATATACTCGAAACACTTTGGTTCTCGGGTTTTATACTGGCTAATGGGTGCGTCGACATCGCTGGCATTGCCTTGCGATATCCGAAAACCAAAATGCCTTTAGTATAAACTTGGATGGTGAGCCCGTTGAACCACAGCACAAGATTTACTTCGATAAAATCAGTACAAGTGATTGGTTGGGCAATAATGCCATAACCGCGTCCTTATCGAGCTTGGGTCAGCTCTTCTCCATCCGTGGACGTCGCATGAACAGTTTGCAAACAGTATAACTTTGATCATGATGATATATATACATGATTTTTAGACTTTCTACGATGGGATCATCAAAAATGTCAATCCAAGTTTCTAAAAAGATGAAAAATATTTCAGGATATTACGGGGATTATTTTGAAAAAAAGTGAGGTAGATTCGTCTCCCTGGATTTTATAAGATCCTGGTACCATTGCGATTTACGGTTGGGTCCCTGCGGTTCATAAAAACTATTTGGAAAAATTTGATACATACTGCCTTTGCCAAATTGAGCTCCATAATTTTGGATGGCTCTTCTCGCCTTTTTTTGATGCTCGCGGTGAATTCTGGAGAAGTGGAGCTTGCCTGTAGTCCAATCAAATACAAAAAAACGGCTGCCACTTTTTGCGGGGGAAAAAATGGAACGAATGGCTTCGTCTGAAGCGAAGGCGATGGGGGTAGGTGGCAATCCTGGCAATAGATAGGAGTTGTAGGCCGTTTTTTTGCGGATATCGACATTAAGCAGAAAAGGTCGATGATAACCTAATCCGTATTCCACTGTGGAGCAGACCCCCAGTCGGCGTTTATATTTTACACCGGGAAGCAATACCTCGGCGACCCGATCGTGCTGCTTACCACCAGCGGCCTCCTTTTCGATGATGCTGGCAAAGATAAGAATCTGAAAAAAAGTCAAATTTTTTACAAAGTGGTCTGCGCTTTGCAGCTGTTGTTGAACCCAGCGATAACGGCGATCGATTTGTTGTGTCAAAGCCTGGCTGATCTGATCCAGATCTAGAGTCTTATCCTTTTGGGGGCAGAACTGGTAGCGTCCTGGAACGAGAATGCCTTCAAGGATATCCTTGGCCGGATGATAACCGTGCAGAGGCAGTTGCTTCAGCAGGGAATGCAATTTTTGGCGCAGAAGGGAGCACGGAATAGAAATTTTTTTTTCAGCGCGGCGGCAAAAATCCTCAATGCGTTCGCCTGGGTAAATGGGGATTTCGATGATATCTTCTGTGCAGGTTTGATCCTTTGCATAAAGAGAAGCAGGCGCTGATAATGTTAGCAGTAACAGAGAAAAGAGAAATAATTTATGTATCATGCCTGGATTTTGCTGTTCAGTTCGGTGAGTTTTTTGGCTAATTCCCGCAGAAGCGATGTACTCTCTGTCATCAGTTCTGCCTGCGTTTGGTTGCTTTTTGATAAATCCTGGATGTGGTGGCTGGAGGAAACCAATTGGTCCAGAGCCCGCAACTGCTCGTTGATGGCGGCAATTACCTCATCCGAGCGTTCATTGACCTCCACATTGGCAGATTGGTTGATGCGTTCGCTGATCATCGCCTGTTTGTTGATGCTCTCCGAAATGGATTGCATCATGATATCGACATTTTGAACATTTTGCAGCATCTGTCCCATAGCTGTTGATGATTCGTCCACGTGCTGCAAGCTGGAGTTGACCTCTTCATTGTTTGCGACAATGAGGAGATCGATCTCCTTTACGCTGCCCGCTGTCTGGTCCGCGAGTTTGGAGATTTCATCGGCTACTACGGCAAAGCCGCATCCGGCATCTCCAGCGCGGGCAGCCTCTATGGCTGCATTTAAGGAAAGAAGATTGATTTTATCGGATATCTCACGAATAACCCCGGAAAAGTTGGCGATCTCTGCGGATCGCTTTACCACGGTATGAATCCGTTTACTCAGGTTTGTTAATAATTTTCTGGTGTTGATTGCCTGTCCGGACATAACCTCTGATAAATGACGGCCGCTATGGATCTGCTTCTGGATTTCTGTTACCAGCTCTGAATACTCATTGACGATACCGATTAGGCCCAGTAGTCCCATGAGCTGATCGTTGGCTTTTGTTCCGATCAATGCGGTCTTTGTTCGTGCCTGTAAAATTTGATCCTGGGACTGGATTATCGCTATGTTCATTTCGCTAATATTTTTGGAATAATCTTCAAGCGCCTTGGTTACTTCATTGGATTCATAGATAAGGTATTCGCTGGAGGCACGAAAAGCCTCGACAAAGCCTAGATAACTCTCCAGAAAGCGTTGCATCCTTTCTGTGATTTTATCCAGGGACGCATAGTGGGTATCGGGCTCATGAATATCCAGGCGCGATTTCAGGATGGTTCGGTACGATGCGAATTTTTGATTGAAAAGGCGCAATCCAATGCGGCGGCGAATCAGGTAGCCTGCGATATAGGCAAGAATAAGCAGAATCAGCCAGGAAAAAAATTGGATGTCAGGATGGAGGAAGAGTTGGTTGAAAGCCGCCAACAAACCAAAGAAAATAAGCGGCCAGATGAACTGGAGAATTTGCATACAATTCCAGACACAACAATCTATACTGTACAGAAGATGTCCTGATCTATCCTTACACCTGATCAGCAAAAAAAGTGTAAGAAGGCGCTACCGTATTTGCGATTGCTCCAATTTTTTTTAAGGATGATGCACAGTATGGATCTATAGATGATGGGGATTATAAAAATATCAAGCATTAAATTGTCTTCATCCATAGCTGAAAAAAACAGTAAGCAAAAAATAGCATTTGATCTAAAAAAAATCTGATTCAAATTGAAATCCATTCGACTTTTTTTATTGAGTATTTCTCGGTGTTACAGGAAAAATGGGAGACATCTTCTTTAGCTTCATTTTCAGTAGGGTTTGGGTTTATATTCCATGAGCGCAGACAAACAGAAAAAATTTAGATTTTCCCAAAGTGAGATTTTTCGTAAACAGCTGTCTTACAATAACAATCTGCTCTTTTTAACTCTGTTGACCATTACCATTCTGGGGAATATTGCCACCATTCTTGTTAAGATCTCTGGGAAGGGCTCTGCTTATCTGACCTATGAAGCCATCTACCTGGAGATGGTCTTGGTCTCTATTCCCTTTTTGGTCGCATTTTTTCTATCTAGAGCCTTTTCGGGAAAACGGGTTTCCAGTTACATTGCCATCACGGGGGTGATGATTGCCGCCTGGTTTTTTCAGTATATGATCTATGGAGCATCTGAAATTTTTGCCGTGCATCACATGATGATCGCTCTAAGTATTTTTTACTTTGATAAATATGTTTCTCTTTACACCCTAATGCTTGTTTTGATATCCCAGACAACACTTTTTTGGGCGCGGCCTGAATTGCTTCCAGTGGGTCCGAAAAGCAACATTGCCATCCGGTATATTGTGTACATTTTTGTTTCCATCAGCTCCTACCAAGGAGCCAAGGCGATCCGTAGAATTCTTGATTTGGCAATCGAGAAGTCAGAGGAGACAAATTTTGCATTTGTGAGGATGCAGAATGTTGCGGAGACCGTTGTGGCAACGGTGGAAATGCTGCAGAATCTGACGAAGGAGCAAGAATTCAGTATGCGGGATATGGGAGGAATCTCTGCTAAGCAGGCGGTATCCATTGCTGAGATTTCCACATCGCTGGACAAGCTATCTGTCAACTCCGATTCACTGAAAAATGTGGCTGATGAGTTGTACCAGGAGACGAAGAACATTGTGAATGCCATTGATGACCTGAAAAATGTGGATGAGCAACTGCAGAAAAGTTCCCTGACAGTGGTGAATCTATTAAAGGATGTCACCACACACTCAGAACACTCTATGCGTTTTATTCAAAATACTCTGGGTAAATTTTTAGAATTGAAAGGCAAAAGCCAGGAGATGTCCAGTTTTGTTCAGGTAATCAATGAAATCGCAGCTCAGGTTAATTTGTTGTCCCTTAATGCCGCTATCGAGGCAGCAAGGGCTGGCGAAGCAGGAAGGGGTTTTGCGGTTGTAGCTGACGAGATTTCCAAGCTGGCTGACGCAACATCGGTGAATGCTAAAAAAATTGAGCAAATGATCCGTGATAACCAGACCTTTATGGATGACAGCAACCAATCGATCAACATGACATCACAAACCATGCAACTGCTGTACAAGGCCATGCAGGAGATTCAGGAGAGGGTTGGTCAAACAAAGTTGCTGCTGGTGGATCTACAGATGACAACGATGACCATTACCAAGCTAAATCTGAAGATTCATGACTCCAGTAAGGTGATCGAAGAGTCCACGGCGCAGCAGAAGATTGCCACGCAGACCTCTTCACAAACAGTACACCATTTCACAAAGGCGGCGCAGGAGATGGTGACCATTGCGGATAAGATGGTTCTATCTATGGAACAGATTCATGACCATACCGTAGCCCTGGAAACGGTGAGCCGGAAATTACTGGAAACCAAGAAATAGCTTTCTGGTATTAATTTCCTTCCAACAGCAGCTTCTGGCTATAGGTAAAGCCGATGCGCACCGCTCCCCAGCGCCTTCCTTTGACAGTCAGCGGCATGGAAAGGTCATTCATAAACTGTCCTGTATCGCGGAGATAGGTTTGCAGCAGATAGGAGTCGCGGTTGCGAGCAGCCTTCAAACCGGTGCGATCGTTGAAGAGTCGTTTGGTTCGATTGCGAATCAGATCCACCTCTTTGTTGCCGGTCAAAGGCTGGGAAAATTTTACGTTATGGGTAGGCAGGAAACCATTATCGTCAACAATGACCAGAAACCGGATGTTTTCATCCTGAACCAGATAGCGCTCTTCCAGGTCGAGAATGTATTTGTCTGTGAAGCGGTCATACTTTGTGTTGAATTTTTGCGGATCTGTATTTGGGATAGGTTTGTAATCTCTGTCAAACAGATCAACCTCGCTGATGATGCCGTTGTCAATACTATCTTCAAAAATGCGCATACATTCTCTGGAAAAATCCTGAGCAATTGCAAGAATTTTCTGGTTTTGTTCCTGGATTGCCCTATCGAGTTGAAAAATTTTGATAATTTTATTGATATTATCCGCTTCCAGGCTAAGCTCGGAAAGCTGTGACGAGATATTGTTCACAAAATTGTCGCTCTGGACAACGATGATATAAACTGTGTTCAGGTCATCTGTAATCTTTTCGATGTAGCTGGCCTGCTTGCGGGAGATACCGGCGATGTTGCCAACGTGGTCATTGATATTATGAATACTTGTCATAATATTTTCCAGAGCGCTTCCCGCTCTTTGGGCAACATCAATTCCTTTGCGCGTCTCCTCAGTTTCCGAGCTTACCTTGTCAATGGCACTTTTGATCTCCTTTTGAATCAGTGTGATGGTGGAGCTAATGTCATTTGTGGCCTTCTGGGTCAAATCAGAAAGTTTGCCGACCTCGTTGGCAACCACAGCAAACCCCCGACCGCCCTCTCCGGCTCGAGCCGCTTCGATAGCAGCATTCAGAGCCAAAAGGTTGGTCTGGGCAGCGATATCGTCAATAACCTTAATAATGTCACCGATTTTCTTCGAAGAATCGCCCAGACCCGACATCATTCTCGTTGTGTCATTGGATATATTTACAATTCGCCGCATAACGTCTATGGTATGCAACACCTCCTGCTGCCCCTGGGTAGCGACATCCACGGTAGCCTGTGTGATTTTTGAGGTTTGACTGGTCTCCTGTTCCATCTCCTTGAAGAAGCGGATCTCATTTTTAATGGTATCTGTGATTTCGTTTACCTGCACAACCTGTTTTTGGGATTGCGAGGCCACTTTTCCCGTATTCTGGGTTATGGTGTTGGTCGCCTGCTTGACCCCTTCGGCTATGGTGTGCAGGTACATAATCTGGGAAATGTCGGTAATGGCGAATTTCAATCGCTCTTTGCGGAATTCATCCTGGCAGGCGTCCACGGTAAAGGTAAGTTCATTTTTTTCTTCATCCTCCTTATGCAACCAGGCGGCCAGCAGCAGAAGCAATACCGACTGAAATAGAGAGACTACGCTATAGGCCAAGGCAATGGAAAGAGGAATCGCTTTAGGAAAAGCGATTAGAACATTGTCTTGCAGTAACCACGCGCCAAGGTAGTACAAAATAATGATAAGGCCGCTAAGCACAAAAAGATATTTCTGGCGGTATATCAGAAGCACTCCTGGCATGATCAGCAGAAACAGATGCGCCAGATTGTCCCGGCCTGTGATCTCTATGATCAGATACGCCAGAGCCAGAATCAGCATAGTATGTACAAAAGGGGTCAGGTTGTGATCGGGAAAGAAAAAGCGGATCATGGCAGAAATGCCCAATATGAAAGCCAGGCCAGCCAGCGCCAGATTCCAGGAGGTAAACGACAAAGCCAGATAGGCAATCAGAGGGATCTGCAGCAGGATAAAATAGAACAGAAATGAATTTGCGGATTCAAGCCAGCTAAGGCGGTGAAAATGCGGAATGTCATCCTTTGTTATATAACCTAAATCCTGGAGAATAAAATTTAGATGCGATCCGCTTTTTCTTTGCGTCGCGAAGGCGTTTTCCAGCTGCTCTTCCCGAATAATGCCTTTGCGAACCAGGTAGGAACCTAAATGGTTTGATTTTAAAAATGAAAAGATTCCTGACATGAGCCTGGCTCCTTTGTATGCACCTCCCATCTGTTCAGGGTCAAAAAAAATATTCTGCCTATAGAACTGATATTTAGGAAGAAAATGTGCATAGATATAATTGTTAGAGTTTTTTGAGAAAACACCGATCTTGTTGGATTTGTCAAATGAAAATTTAAGAAAAAACCTTTATCTGCTGTTGTTTCCCTGCCAATTTTTTCTGCCGGGCTTTACAAGAATTTGCATTTGGCTGTTATTTTTTTCGAGTGGGCTGCCGATAGCGAAAATCGCTCCATTGGGAAGGTTGCGAAAACGTTTACTACCGTATATGATGGCTGATTTTTGCAGGACGATACCTGGCCAAGGCCCAAAGCGGAATCCGAGGGACTTTAACAGCGCAATTGCAGTGGGGGTGACGGTTTCGCCCTCCGCGGGCGCTCCGTAAACAGGCACTCCCTGTAGCATCTCAAGGACAGCGGGAGCCGGTGAAAACATTCGGCCATGGTGCATAAAGATCGTTCCGTCTGCAATGGGCAAAGGGCTGCACCAGGACTCTGCTGGCGCCAGGGTGTGAAAGAGCTGCGCAGTCAGAACAATATCGAGGATGCTGTCCAGGGCGCCGACTTCATGGAAGGTGACATTTTCCGGTTTTTTCCCATGGACCTTGCCCTCAGCCTGCGCCAGCAGGAAAAATGCCGCTATTGCGCTCTCTTTGACCTGGGTGCTGAGGCTGCTTTTCTCGATCAGGGAGCGAATATCCTGAAAAGAGCGATGGCTGTGCTCCTGGGGAAGATTCAGGGAGAGCTGCCACCCCTGGATCTGGTGAACAGATTGCTGATGGCACTGCCAGGCGATCCCTTTGTGCTCCAGACCAAGCTGTTCGATGGTCAGGTTGATCAGCTCAGCACCCCCTTCGCCAACCATCTGCAAAAGTCCGCAAAGAAACATATCGCCGCTTAATCCCGAGGGTGTGCGTATATTCAGAATAACGCCCTTTTCCGTTCCTGGATTCATCCTATCCTTGCCTTCTGTTGGAGAGCTGACGCAGAATGCGCCATGCCGCGCAGGCAGCGCCAAAGCCGTTATCGATATTCACAACAGAGATCCCTGGTGCACAACTGGAGAGCATACTGTGCAGCGCTGTGGTGCCCTCGTTGCTTACCCCGTAGCCGCCGGAAACTGGTACAGCTATGATAGGCTGCGGCACAAGTCCGCCCAGGACAGTGGGCAATGTCCCTTCCAGTCCGGCAAAGACGATCAGGACATCGTACGCTTTGAGGCCAGGCAGTTGTTCCAACAGGCGCCATAACCCGGCTACTCCGATGTCTGCGATAATGTCGCCATCGGCTCCGAGAAATTGCAGTGTCCGCTTTGCCTCCCATGCCCAGGGTAGATCTGCGCTGCCGCCGGTTAGGAGGGCTACACTGCCGCAACCAGCAAGAGCAGATGCATCGCTTTCGCCTTTGCCTGGCAGTAGGGCTGTCGCAGAGAGGTTATGGTACTCCAGGTGGTTTCGGCTCTTTTCGGAGAGCTGAGAAAATGTCAGCGGAGTCAATCGTGTCAAAAAAAGTCTTCTATCTGCGCTTTTCGCGCTCAGGATAATACGATCTATCATATCAGCGCTTTTGTTGAGGCAAAAAACCGCCTCAGGAAGGCCTGTGCGCTCGGGGCGCTCCCAATCCATCTTAAAATCCATGTTATCTTCTCATCGCCTTTCCCATACGATATCCCTCTGGCTGGATACGGATGTGACGACAGAAGGGAAATAAGGAAACCACTTTTTTTTCCATCTCCTGGATAACGACCTGTTCTAAAAAGGGGAGCTCGGAAAGCGGAATTTCAATTTCTAGGGTTTCGGCATTGACGAACCGGCAGCGCAGCAAGGATACTGGAAGGCGCTGCCTGAGCCACGATTCGGCAAAGGCAACAGCCTGCAACCGCTCCGGGGTAATCGACAGCCCGCTATAGATGCGGGTTGCCAGGCAGGTTTCCGCGGGAAGGTCAGGCCAGGGGAAGTGGTGTTGTCGCGCCAGAAGGCGTAACTCCTCCTTGCGAAAACCCAGCGTGGCAAAAGGGGTTAAGATATCGGCCTCCAGTTCGGCAGCGCGTCCGGGGCGCCACTGTTCCAGATCGTCGCTATTGGTGCCGCTGGCAAGGAGGCTTTGGCTGTCACCAAAGGTTTGCGTGCTCCATGTGAAGATTCTGGAAAACATATCCTGTTTGCAAAAGTAACAGCGGTTATCCGGGTTGCTGGTTGTAAAAGCTAGCTCGGACAGGTCTGGATAGAGAATGGCGAGCTGCCAGTTTTCACGCTCGGACAGGAGTTGCAATCTTGCCAGGGCATCACTGTGTACATAAGGGTAGTGGATATGAAGAATATGGAGCCGTTCCCGATTTTTTGGATCGAGAGCGAGGAGAAACGCCAAGAGCAGGCTGTCAAAACCTCCGCTGCAGGCGACAACCAGGCTTCGATGCGCGGGAAAAAACTGCCATAAACGCGCTGAGATCATGATAGACTGTTTTTTCGGGAACGGCTTTCGCCAAAACTTTGCACAAAGATGGCTGGTTTACTGACCAGAGGACAGCTGGTTTCGCAGATACCGCATCCGATACACCGTTCCAGGTTTACCTTTGGCAATTTTAAATTGCCTCCGCTGTAGGAGTTGGAGGAGCCCTTCACTGTGACCAGATCGAGCTCAATGGCCTTGGGCGCAGTTGGGCATACCTCTTCGCAAACGATACATCCGATTTTGTGAGCATGGGGCAAACAGGTGTCGCGGTCAATGATAGCGATACCTATTTTGGTTTTCTGCTTTTTTTTTAGGTTCAGGGGAGCAATTGCTTGGGTCGGACAGACCTGTGCGCATAGGGTACAGCTATATTCGCAGTAACCAAGGCGAGGAACCAGAAAGGGGGTCCACATACCGGAAAGGCCAGCTTCAAACAGGGTTGGTTGCAAACCTCCCGTTGGACAAACCTTCATGCACTCGCCGCATTTGATACAAAGAGAGAGGAAATCAGCCTCTGGTTTGGCCCCTGGAGGTCGGATTAATGCGGGGTTGAGAAGCTTCCACCGCGCTACTGGCGTAATCTTGAGAAGAGGGAGGCTTAACAAAGCTACCCCCAAGGCGGAGAGGGTGCGTTTGCGACCCATATTGACAGAAGGGGTACCGGCCTCTGCTTTACGAAAGCCAAAGGAGAGCTCTTTCGTAGAACAGGCGCTTGTGCATTGGAACAGATAAAGGCATTCGCTCCGCTTCCAGGTTTCGTTGCTGTCCGGTAAGGCGTTTACATCGCAGTCGCGGGAACAGGCCATACAGCCGGAGCAGGAGGAGACATGGCGCTTACCAAACCATGAGTACTTCGATAGCAGACCAATTAGCGCGCCCAGCGGACACAGATAACGACACCAGAAGCGCTTCACCCAGATGTTGAGCGCTAATATTGCCAGAAAAAGAACTCCAATAAAAAATGCCTGCATATAGTAAATATCTTTAATTAAAAAGATTTTGTCGCGCAGACTTTGGTATATGGGTTCGCTTAGTGGAGAGATGATAGGTGTCTCGCTCAAAGCGTGAAAAAATTCTTTTCCTGCAAAATCAAACAGAGGATAGAAAGTAATCGTGAAAGAGCGAATCAGGAGCGATATCGGGTCGAGAAATCCTGCCAGCGGCAGAGAAAAGAGAGCTCCTGCCAGCACAAAGATGAGAATATAGTATTTCACAAAATCCCAATCGGGTGTTTTTTTCTGTTTGTGGGCAAAGAGCGGCTGCAATTTAGAAACAATGTGGTTCAATGTACCAAAGGGGCAGACCCATCCGCAAAAAAATCGACCCATAACCGCAGTAAAAAGAGCAACGCCCAGGGCCAGAAAAAAAATGGCTGGAAGTGCGTTTCCGGAGAGCATTTGGGTAAGGGCGTGTAGAGGATCAAGGTGCAAAAAAAACTTGACTGGATAGCCGAGCTGATTGTCGCCGGTGTTGCGGGTGGTCAGAAACAGAAAAAGAAATAATCCAAGAAAGCCAAGCTGGCTGAGCCGTCGCCAGTTCCTGGCCTGGGAAAAAAAATGGCGAAAAGAGATTTTTTTTCCAATCATGATCTGATTTTTTGGGTTACAACTGGATCAGGCGCTTGCGCAGTCGATGAAGATCCATCATTCCTAGGTTCCGCTCAGCCGCCTTTTTCACAAAGCCAAGATCTGCACCGGTCATGCCAAATAACGTTGCTCCAAAGGCATCGATAGCGACCTGATCTGTGGAGGCGGCTACGGTGCGTAGGGTTTTTACATACTGAAGACTGCCTCCGGATGGACCATTCTCTGTGAGAATGCGGTTGGCGTCGAGTATGGTCAGAGTGGGTTTGATCACCAGCATAAGATCCGCCAGTTTGGTATCGATCTGCCAGTGGATTTTTCCGCGCCAGCCGCCCATAACCCCCATCCAGTTTTTCAGCGCCATTGTGAGTTGCGACAGGCTGTGATGCTTCGCAATGGGAATGTTGATCAGTTTGTCAGCTTCAAATATGTCCTTGTACAAAGGCCAGCTTGTCAGGGTTTCACCCTTGATGCTCATATCCCGGTAGCGTCTCTCATCCATAAAACTGACCTCGGCGCCCAGGGCCTTAGCCCGATCTGCGATTCCGCTGTTTTTATAGCAGCGGTGGGGGTCGTTGACAGTTCTGTCAAAGAGTTTTACCTTGCGCGCCCCGGCCTCAAAACAGAGCTGCACCATAGTTGCCACCACCTCAGGATTGGTGTTGGCGGCATAGATCGGAGCGCGATCCCAGCCCATATTGGGCTTGATGACGACAATGTCTCCCCGGGAGATAAATCGGCGAATACCGCCAAGGGCGTTGATTGCAGTCCGTGTGAGCTGTCCCGGGCTTCCCCCTTTGGCTATGGCTAAATCTACTCCGGTAGATGAAGCGTGCGCCTGGTCAAGAAAACGCAGCATTGATGGTGGAATGGAAACCAGGGCCGCCGAGGCCAGGGCGCTTTGCAGAAACTCTTTTCGTTTCATAAGTCCTTACCTTCCAGGGGAGAATCGTGAGATGAATATACTTATTATACCAAACATAAAGTGGTTTTCCCAAAGGCATCGCTTCCTATTTTTATTTTATAATTCGGAAGCGATACGAAGACGCTACGCCAAGGGAGTACCAATCTATAAGGATAACTACGCCGGAAAATGGTAAAACCATTTTCTTTGCAGTAGAGATCCGGTAAGCAAAAGCTTACTTTATATTGACAGATGCTGTCATAGTGTCCTTTATTCTTCAACAAAAAAAAAGCCGAAAGAGATCTTTCGGCCTAAGGGGAAGTTGGATATGTTAGAAAACGGAATCGCTATTTTTTTGTATCTGGCGGATTTTTAATTGTGCCGTCGGTGCTGTCCAGATCGCACGCATCGCCGATGCCGTCCTTGTCTGTATCGGTTTGCTTGCTGTTGCTGACAAATGGACAGTTATCGTAGATGTCTGGGATATTGTCGTTGTCGTCATCGGCATCCAGGAAATCTGGAATTGAATCTTTATCATTATCAAAGGCAACAGGGAGGTGGTCGATGACTTCGCCTGCTCGGGGATAGAGGTACCAGTCAGTTGCCGCCTGTCCCATACTGTTGCGCCAGGTTGAAAAGGAATCATAGGCTTTATCGATCAGATGACGCTCAATGGGAAAGGACCAGTTGCTGGGAACTAAGAGAGCGCGAGGATAGCCTTTGTCGTCGCGGAAGCCGGCTGTGTCTACAGGGTTGATGCTCTCTGGCAGGGCAGGTTTCCCGATTAGATGAACGTCATAGCCAGTATCGTAGATGTACAGATAGGGATCAAAGGGAATGGCATCGATCATATCCGGAGAAATGCCCGTGCCAAATTGAAGACGGAAAATAGCTTTATGACCCCTGGATGTGAGCTTGTCAGGATATACGTTATCCATGGTAACACCAGCGTCACGTGTAAAAGCAAGTTTGGTTTGCTCAAAAAGGGTGATATCCGCCCGCTCTTTAACGTCAGTGAGTGATGTAAAGATCTCCTTGCTGTCAGCATTGAGATTTTTTACCTGGAGCCGGGCGCTTGCGCCAGGAAAATTGATGACCATACCCAGGCGATGGTTGTATCCTGCGCCCCGGGCGATAGCTTCTATTTCACCACGCACTTCGACGATGAGGTTTTTATTGTTGCGGATTTATGTGATGCGGTAACTGGCAATAAAATCGTTGTAATCTCCATCGCCAAGGTTCGGAAAGTTATCTTCGAATGCGATAGTTAAGGTACCATCTGCGGGAATATTGACGCTGAAGGAGCGATCAGGATCATCAGGAAAGGCGTCATAGAGATCCGGAATCAGGTCGCCGTCGCTGTCGTTGAGGGCGTTTGAGCTAGCTGATTGGGGTGAGCGCGCCAGGGTCAAGATGCGATTGATCTCCTGGTACTGCACCAGATTTTCAATGGATAGCTCTCGCTGCAACAGGCCATTGCCGTCAAGGTTGAGAGAGAAATCCGCTGGCGCACTTGGCAGAAGAATGGTTGTGGATAGGTTGCCCTGATCTGAAAACGCGCCCGTGTAAACGATCTTGCCATTCGCGTCTTTGATCGTGGCTACAACAGGATTTTTAGTAAGGTTTGCCTCGGAAGCAGTCGCCAGACGAATGGAGCTGGCAACAATTTTGTTGTCTGCATCGTTGGATATATCATAAATCTGCACGCTTAGCTGGAGTGACACCGGCAGTAAGCTTTGAAAGGCAAAGGTATTGTCAGCCCGTAAAACATCATAGGTGGCATCTTTTACCTCACTGGTTCGCGCGGTATCGTTGATTTCATCCTGAGGAAGCTGCTGGTAGATAGCTTCGTTGGAACTATCTGGTTCAGATGCGCTTTGGGCGCAGCCGGAAAGAACAAATGCAAAAATGGCCATAAATAGCCAAAGTAACCGAATCGGTTTCATGGGATCCTCCTAAAAAATCCTCCTTATCACATGCCGGCTTTTTCTGAGGGGAAATTGCCGCTTGGTGCCCGATAGGACCAAAATTTATCAGGCATCTGCTTGTAATTACGATTTTCATCAGAAAAAGGGACAAAAAAATCAGAAAAATTTCATTAATAGTTCTCTTTATTTGGAACTGTGGAATCTCCTGCTTTTTCGAGAAATAGAAAAAAAATGAATACTCTCCGGCAAAAATTTTTAAGAAATCATTGCTTAGAGAATCATTGTAGCCAAAATGAGGGAATTTTGCAACTCTTGCAAATTTTTGTCAGGGTCAATTTCCCTGGAAGCAACGGGTGTTCTAATCTCTCCATAAATCATAGGAAGTATATGCGGCCGAAGAAATTTGACAATACAATTTTATGTGCGAATAAGATTTCAGTGAAACAACTTTCCTTGCAGGCAAGGCTCTGGATCATCCTGTCTGGATTTTTGACTATAGGTTGTGTCTCAGATCAGTATATCATCCGCGAATCGCATGCTTATCTCGAAAAGAGATACACGGAAAAATTTACCATGATCTCGCTGGACGCGCAGCGCAATGAAGGCAACTGGGGAACAGCCATTCTCCAGTTTTCACCGGTAAAAAAACCGGATTTTCGGTTTGATCTGCATTACAACTATTCGCGCAGGCAGGTCAGCTATGAGAACTACCTAAAAAAAATCTGGGAAGAAGAGCTCAGCAGCTTACTGAAAAAGAGATATAATTTTTTAGACAACAGAAACATAATTTTACAAATAAAGCACAGTAACTCTCTGGAGGTCAATCCAAGGCCGATATCAGAATCAGAAAAGGTATTTTTTTCAGGTTTTTCAAAATTGCATAACCCGAAAGTAACTCTCCGACTTTTTTACCAAAATATTTCGGACATAAAAAATGATTTAGACAGGGTTGGCGCTGTAGCGGACAGCCTGAGGAAAATCGGCTTTCACGAGAGCCGCCTTGTTGCATATCTACCCCTAACCACTACGATTTCCAGGACGCGACCGATTTTATCCTTTCGGCTTTACGGGACACATCCTGCCCCTGATAGAAAAATTCTTGAACATTTAGTATCCCCTGGCCTCGATTCTGACAGAGGAATTTGGGATGAGGCTGGCCGGATGTTTGTGAGCGCGCAAGATCTGCTTGCCAGGCATAAGAAAAAGGAGGCCCTTGAAAAATTTGCTAATGATTTAGGTTTATCAAAAAGTTCTGTTTCCAGACAGTTTA
>DYNZ01000245.1 GCA_020720805.1 Leptospira biflexa
TCCCTCCGACCGGATGGCCGTAGTAGATGATTACGGTACCATCGCTATCCATGACATTTTTCTTGGTGCGTTGCCGAGGGCCAGCTTGCGGTAATTCCTGAACAGGATATTTGGCGGGAATCACACCATCTTCGGCCTTGCGGCCATCTGGACACCATCCACCGGCTTCAACTCCGCAACCCAGGGCCGCATCAAGAGCCGCCCGGTCAACTCCAGTCTGCCCTCCAGAAATGATTTTCACAGCATTTCCTCTTCAACGGCACTATCAAACGAATGAGGGTTTAGTGCCACATGGCTCGTTGCCATACCGGCTGCTCAGCGATTTAACGGAACTATCAGGCAATATTTCCCTTATCTCTTCTGTGGCATAATCGGGATCCTCCATTGGCTTCTCGTAGATAACTCTTACGTTCGGTCCCAGTTCCGCTTTAAGCCGCCGAGCAAGAGCAACACCCCTGTCATGAAAATTCGCCCAATGAAAAGTCCTCTTCGTTTCGTTATTGACCTGACTTTCAAATTCTATGGACCATGTCACAAAATCTGACTCCAACTCAGTAGAAATGGAATGTTCACCAAGCCATCCGGTGGCGTCAGCTATATTTCCTCCAACATTATTCGCAATATTCCCCGGTTTTTTTACCCAGGCATAGGCGGCATTCCCATAATCAGGCATGATGGTGTATGTAAACATTTTTAATTGCCCTTCCTCTTGTTTAATAAGATTTTCCAATGTGTCGATAACAGCATACGCCCGTAAAAAAAAGTTGCAACAACTTCCCCTATTGAACAACGCCCCATATTATGTATATGTAGATAGACAAAGGAAATAAGTCGAGATTTTTACAGATTACCCCAGGAAATAAATATGTTACGGTTCTTTTTCAGAAAAAAAGACGAAAGAAAGGCGGCAATCCCGGGCAGGAAAAATGTGATCACCATGACCAGCCGTGATTTTTCAGAGCTTGATGGCGATAAAATCGCCCTTAAATTCTGGATTCCGGAATCAGTTGAAAAGATGATGGACGAGTTGTCCCGTAAATTTGACACAAGCACATCCGACAGTTATCGCCAGATGTTGTTTGTCCATCTCTATGGTCGTTATGATTTGACGGGGTTGCTGGAACGGCAGGACCATCGATTTGCGCTGAATGGAATTCCGTTGTATTCGATAGCCTCCGCTACATCAACAGAGGACGTATCGACGCCCCAAGAAAAAAACATTGCGGATGTGAAGGTCTGGGTCCCCCTGAAAATGAAAGACGATCTTCAGCTACTGGCAAATAGCAAGGGGGTAAAACTCTCACAGTATGTCCGATCCGTACTGATGGATCAACTTTTAGGGCACCTTCCTTATAATAAAGCGCTTGCAGGTGCTTCACCACCGCCTGAATTCAACGATGAAAGCCATGAATCGGAATAAGAACTCTCGGCAAAAAAATATTGAGACAATCAGCGGTGATTATATAAATTTTCGTAAAGGGTTTGGCCCAATCATACGGCCAAAGTGAGGAAGCCTGCCAAACCAGCCTGGTCGCCAAGTAAAAAACCGCTCCAGCGCGTATAGTTGTCAAAATTATCTGCAATCTTATACTGTATCTTTCACATCTGCCTGGTATTGGATACCCCAGTCATCTTTACTGATATTGATAAATGCTGCCGATATAAGATCAATCAAGCTTTGATCGGGTCGAGAAACCTTGCAGGCATGCTTGATGGCCTGTGTAGCTTCGCGGTTAAACTGCTTGCCAAGAATGGATTGAATCAGCACAAACAGGAAAACCACCACAATCAACTCTTCCGGGGCCTTTGCTTCATGCTCTGCTGCAATAATTTGCAGGAAAGACAGAATGTTCTCGGGAAGATCACAGTCCTGAAGGTCGTTGAAACTTTCAAGCTGCGGAACAAGCAGGGAAGACATGGTATAAAA
>DYNZ01000246.1 GCA_020720805.1 Leptospira biflexa
GGTGAGCGCCGCCAGGGGTGTGATGCCATTCCCGTCGGCATCACGGCGACCGGCCCATACCAGACAAAATTCCTCTTTCTCCAGGAGGATGCGGCAGCACTCCTGCAAAAGGGTGTTGAGATTATTGTGGGTGTCAGCCCTTACACTCAATTCACTGATGGCAGCCAGGAGTTTGTTCCGGCGCTCATATTGCTGGAGCTGTTTTATTTCGTTTTTGGACATGCTGATAATCATACACAAATTCCCTCGCAAGATCGCAAACCACACATTATGCAACATAATCGTTGCATAATGTGTGGTATTTATACAAGAATACAGCGAAAGTGTAGCAATAACACCATTTTTCGTGGTATTAATCGGAGTTATGCATCTATCATGCCGGATTGACACGCGGGAGTCGTTTGGATTCTTTTGTGAGAAAAAAGTGTGGAGCAGAAGGTTTTATTGAAGGGGATCTGGCAAGCAGGCAAAGTACCAGAGACAAGACGAGGGAATACTTCTTGTCTCTGGTGCAAGGGAAGAGAAAACTATTTGAGAATTGGCATTGGTTTCCGTTCCGTACTGATAAAGCGGTAAAAGGCCGGGAAGGCGACAAAAAAAGCAACGCAGATAAGATATTCGATCCCTTTAATATGGGTGTAAAAGTCAACCAGGGTATGCAGAGGTTTAATCATGCCGGTGGCGACCATATACTGGCGGGCCAATTCGCCCACTGACCAGTTGCTTTGCGCAAGAGCGCCGCCTATGGATGCAACCGCCCACAATGTTACTAAAGAACCAAAACCTATAACGACCATGCTTGTAAGAGTATTGCCTGTTGATTTCATAATGTTCCTCATTCTTTTATATGGATGCTCATGGCGCTTGCTTAATCTCAAGACTGCATGTCAATTTTTCCTCTTCCTTCGTGATTCACCAAACAATTCCTTGCTTCTTTTTCAAGGAATCATTCGGTGAAGGCTCTGTTCCCGTTCAGCGGGGTCAAACTCCGGTGACGGCAGTGATGAATCCTTTGACAACGCCTCCTCCGACCAGTGCGCTGATCAGGCAGGCGCAAGCCCAGATGCCGACCAGGGCGGCCAGAACCATCCCGGTTCCCATTGCAAATTTAGAGGTTTCATACCCGACTTCAACTTGACTCTTCTGAGTGGTGGCGGTATTTGTTCTCATGGTGGTCTCCTTCTGATGGTTGATTTTTTTCAGAATCTTGTTCCAATGTTCATTCAGGCAGACTCAGTGTCGTCAGCAGACACCTTCCCTGCCCTGTGTATTTCCTGATCGTTACTCTCGTTCTTTCTCGTTCAGGTGCCGATTGAAGGAAGTCATTAGACCCCGGTGACGGCAGTGATGAATCCCGTGACAACTCCTCCTCCGACCAGTGCGCTGATCAGGCAGGCAGAAGCCCAGATGCCAATCAGTGCAGCCAGAACCATTCCGGTTCCCATTACAAATTTAGAGGTTTCATATCCGACTTCAACTTGACTCTTCTGAGTGGTGGCGGTATTTGTTCTCATGACGGTCTCCTTTATTCTGTTGATTTTTCGTCTTTTTCATGTCTCTTTGCCATTTATAAAGCATATATGATGCCAGAATGAAAAAAAATCGTCGAGATTTTTTGTTTCCGTGTCAACATGTTGATTATATTCTAATAAATACGAAGATGCTGCTGCTGGCAAAAAAGCCTGTGCGACAGATGTGAGGCGGGGAAAGGCTATGGGAAAAGACAGTATCGTTGCGGAAAGAAAAATGTGTGTGGCGGGGGGCTACGAAAGTGTAGCGAAGCTTTGTGGATAGGTGCGACACTGGAGGGGGAAAGCGGGGAGGGTGTGGCGGACTGACTTATTTCGTCATGACCATCGTAAATTCCGAAGAGTGGTTCGGGATTTACGAGATTGGCCAGGATCAACGACTGCTGCCCAA
>DYNZ01000247.1 GCA_020720805.1 Leptospira biflexa
TGCTGGAGGGTATGCCGCAACATAGTTTTGCCAATCATGCGGCGGCAGAGGCTTTCGGGATTCATAGACAGGTCGGTGGATTACAGGCCGCAAGGAGTGCGGGTGAAGCATTGAAAAAGGCGGGACAAATCCCGCAAGACGCTACAGATAAAAATCTCGCTCAATATGGGGCTAATAGTAATGTAACCATGGGGTCAGATAGAGGTAAGGAGGCAATGACGTTTGACCCTGATAACCAACTGGTAACAGGCCAAACATCATCCGTTATGGACAGCGGTACTCCGAGCAACACGACTTATGGTGCCAATGGTGCGGGTGTCACGAAATCCAACCCTGGTTGGGGTAGTATGACAACTACTCAAGGCCCGGATGGTAGACAGATGGTTACATCTGCTGATTTGGCAAATATTTCTCCTATCAGTATTGGCCGGCAAGCCGTTGATGCTATGAACGAGAAGGGCGTAAAAGCTCTTGGTAGTAGCAATAATTATAGCAACCTTTTAGCGAGGGCTAAAACTGATGCCCTAACCGATTCTACAGCCCTAAACTATGTTGAAAGAGTGACCAACGCAGAGAGTGCCGGGTGGAAAGAGATGGTGCAAAAAGGGTCTTCTGAAACAGCGACCATATCAAAAGAAAATCAAGAGCAACTATCAGGAGCAACTGGCGTCTCAGTTAAGCTCGGTACACCATTGTCAGGTATTGTTGGCTCTGAGGCAGCTCTAACTGGGTCGGCTGGATATTCGGTTTCTGGCACGACCAAAGATGGCAAAGCCTTTTCCTTTAATGTCGGACGAACAGAAGGCGAAGAACTCTCAAAAGCTGCACAGCATATACGTGAAGGTTCTATAGCTGAAGCCTCCAATACTGCTGCTGGATTGCAATATACGACGAATCTGGCAAAGGCTATAAATGCGACCGATGCTACTCAGTATATGGACGAGGCCAGCAGAATGAGTCGTACAGTAGAAACTACCGGGGCGGACTTGGAAACAGCGTTTATTAAGGATTATGCAACTCGTTATGGCTCACCAGATGACCCCCAAAATGTAGATGCGGCTGGAAAGGCTCTCCAAGATATGTACCATTCTGGTCAGGCAGGTATAAACAACATCGAAAGGCTCCAACAAAATTTTATAGGAAGAACGGCTGCTACTTGGGGTAACGGAAAAGCTCTGGTTGAAGATCATCTCAATGAGGTAAAGGCGGAGGCTGGTGGTGGTTCAATTCGACAAGACGTAAATACGGCTGCGTATGAAGCAAGTAGAAAAACAGAAGTAATCACCCCTGATAGTCTTGGTGGTCATCCGGTTGATCGGCATGAACCTTTAGTCAAGCCAGATGTAGCACCCATATCGCCAGATTTTACAGAGAAGAAAGTACATGAGGAAGCTGAAAAATTAAAGGCTGAACACCTTGAGGCAGCTAAGAACCCTATGATTGGGCAGAAAGTAGGAGGTTTTTTACAGAACGCAGGGAAAAAATTAGCAGAACCACATGGGGACGATGAGACCTTTTCAGGGCCATGATGCAGGGCTTTGATGGTTTTATGTGATTTGCGAAGGGTAACTGCAAATCACATAAAATCATCATTCCTGGCTGATGCTGGCCTCTTTTTTTCTTTGACTGCTTGCAAGATAGCTTGTGTTTCGTCATTACCAGACCCATAGAGATCGTGGTATCTTTTTGCATAGCGATCAAAAATTTCATCAGCTTGTCGCAGGTGATAACCTTGTTTGATTTGGCTTTTGACCCATAGCATGATTAAAGCCCAGCCGCCCACAAGCAAAATTAGTTGTAAAAGCGGGTGAATATCATCTAAATTCATTTTAATTACCTCCGTTTTTTAACCATTAACATTTAAACCCTTAACCGAATCAGCGTCAGTTCAACTTTTCAAACTGGATAGGAATTTT
>DYNZ01000248.1 GCA_020720805.1 Leptospira biflexa
GGTTCTGCAAACTCTAACGGAATAAGGGACAATTTCCCCATGAACAAGATAAGAGATTACTGGAAAAGAAGCCAGCTCTTTTTTACAATTCAAAGACTTACGATTTTAAATAATCGAATGGTGTATGGGAGATCTGCATAGATAAAGACCGCGTGGAAAACAGGAGAGCTCAGGGACTCGCTTTCCCTGGATCATATCATCGGACTGGAGCCGCTTCTAAAAAAAATTTTTTAACCGTTACAACAATTCCCGGCTTGTTCTCAAAACCAAATCTACCAGTATCGACCATCTACTGAATATCGATCCCGGGGAGCATACCATCATCCCCTTTTCCCTGAATCCGGATAGCGTCATTGAGCGCATTGAGCACGGCGCTGCCTCAGACTTAAAAGCGGTATCCGGCAAACAGCATGACCGAAAGCAGCTGGGCATTGATATTCATATTGCTCTGCTTGTTGGCTATGGTGCTGAAATCATCCACAAAAGAGAGACCTGAAAAAAATCTTTCACCGTTATAACCAAAGGAAAAACGCAGATTGACCTTAAGAACAGTAGCTCCGGCATCCAGCCGCTGTTCGAGGGTCGGCGAATTATACCCCTGCACCTGAAACCCGGCACCGAGAAAAATCACAGCCGTAAAATAGAAATTTCTCCAGACAAAGGAGTACACATACCCGGGCAGAAAGGCCAGCGTGGCAAAACCTCCTTCATTAAAATCACCGATCTCACCGTACAGCGACTGCAAGGACACAGGGATAATGGATTCCGGGCTTTTTATATGCATCTGGTTGTAGGAAATCATCAGCAGCCAGGAACCCGCAGACCGGTTCTGCTTCGCTGAATGATCAAAGGCAGCGGTCAGGGAAAGCTTTTCATGATCAACGATATAGTAGACATTCAGACCGATCATCGCGGTTCTGAGACCGGAAAACCGGATCTTCTCCGGGGCCAGAGCTATCCCCTCAGGAACGGCAGTGGAATTATCAATATAGTACCCTTCATAAACGGCAAGATTAAGATCAGCTCCCAGATAACGTCCATAGTAGTTAAACTGAAAGTCAAAATAACTGCTGCTGCCGTAAACAGCAGGATCCTTTCCATTGTTGTCGAACTTGGTGCTCAGCGACACTCCGAAAATCCAGTATGCCAGGGACACACCGTAATTGGCAAACACGTTCGGTTTATAATTCAAAACTGTACCGGTTTCCCGGGGTTCAATGGAAAACTCCATGGAGGTCATACTGATAAACGGTTTTACAATCAGTGCCTCCGGAAAATGCGTTATATATGCCTTTTCCACATCCGGTGCCGAGAAAACCGGAGAGTGAAACAAAAAAACAGTGCAAAAAGCTGTAACAATGACCTTACAATAAAAATTTCTACCCTGCATCCCATCATCCTTTCAAAAACATGCCTTATTATACAATACAGCTCTGCACATCCAGAAAGGAAACAAGAAAAAAAGTCTATTAAATGAACCCACAGGGAACGGTCGCGACGGGGGATATCCCGCAAAAAATTTTCAGCAATCCGGTCAAATTTATACCGAAAAGAAATTGGTCTTCGACTCACAGGATGTGAGGAGTATCGGATTTGACAGGGATGTCAAAAATCCGATCGACTCACAGGATGTGAGGAGTGTTATAATGTCGATTTTGCCAGGACGGCAAAAAATCGACCCAAATTTGACAGGCAGCTTTTTGTGACATCCTGTCACAGCTGCACCTCCTACATCCTGTAGTCGGGATGTCAAAAATCCGGTCCCCTTGGCATCGCTTCCATTTTTAAATTTTTAATTCGGAAGCGATACGCACGCTGCGCGGCATCGCCTCGGGAAACCATGCCTGAAAGGATAACGAAGCTTGTGCTGAGCAAGGTCGAAGCACCAGAAAGTGCGAAAAGC
>DYNZ01000001.1:0-168552 GCA_020720805.1 Leptospira biflexa
GTTCCTTTTTATCAACTAAAATCAAACTCTAACGGAATAAGGGACAATTTCATGCTCTTGATCTCTTCGCCAATTCTAATCCTATTTAGTCAACCGGAATCTTCTTTATCGCTTTTTGATATACCTGCTATCATCCTTTTCCTTATAGGTCTAATCTGGGAGTCCACTGCTGACTTGCAAATGCATGTCTTCCAGAAAAAACCTGAAGCAAAAGGAAAAATAATGACACAAGGCTTATGGAAATACAGTCGTCACCCCAACTATTTTGGAGAAACAACTCTCTGGTGGGGGATTTTCTTTCTGGCACTTCCAGTCAGCCTATATGCAATTTTTAGCCCTATTTTTATAACTGTTCTACTACTCAAGGTTTCCGGCATTCCACTGCTGGAAAGCAAAATGCAAGAAAACCCTGATTACAGAAAATATATGGAAACAACGAACTCTTTCTTTCCCTGGTTCCCGCGACAAAGGCGAACCTAACTGGACTCCTGGCTACTTCGCCCTGTTAATCGATTGAGGTTGCGAAGATAAACACAATTTTCCGGTGGTAGTTTTTCCCAAACCATGCGCCAACACCAATTACCCGCAGCCGTTCCCGGCGTATTCATTCTACTTGTGCTATCCAGCTCCATAAGATCCTGCATAGGAACGATAGCCGTATCTGCAACGGATTGCCAGGCTGCGCGCATACATTGCAATGCTATCTTCTGCCCGTCGATGCCAAGGTAATCGCAGATATGTACTCTGGTATGCGCGGATTCCTTCTGGTACCAACCTACAGTGGTATCGTTATCATGCGTACCTGTATAGACAACACTATCAGGAGTATGATTGTGCGGTAAATAGATATTATCAGCTCCGGAACCAAAGGCAAACTGTAGAATCTTCATACCCGGAAAACCATTGCGATCGCGTAGAGCCTCAACCTCGGGAGTAATCACACCGAGATCCTCTGCCACAATAGTCAGATTACCAATCACATCCTTCATCGCATGAAAGAGAGACATACCTGGCCCTTTTTTCCAACTGCCAAGTACCGCAGTCTCTTCGGATGCCTTGATTTGCCAGAAGGCTTCAAATCCTCGAAAATGATCGATTCGTACCCAATCCACGGTAAGAGACATAGAACGCATTCTTTCCAGCCACCAGGCATATCCGCTTTTTTTCAAGGCGGTCCAATTGTATAATGGATTACCCCAACGCTGTCCTGTCTCACTAAAGTAGTCCGGCGGAACGCCAGCGACTGTAATAGGTTTTCCCTTAGAATTCAGATGAAACAAGGATGGAAGAGCCCAAACATCTGCCGAATCGTAAGATACAAAAATGGGGATATCTCCAAAGAGAGTGATACCCATTTCATTTGCCCGTTTTTTCAATGCCATCCATTGTCTAAAAAAAAGATACTGGGCGAATGCGTATACTTCCACCTTTTGCGCGTTGTGCGTACGCCAATTCTCAAGTGCCTCATTCTCCCTGGTACGTAAATCTTCCGGCCAATCCGACCAACACTGATTCATCAAACTGTTTTTGATTGCCCGAAAAAGCGCATAATCATCTAACCAGAAACGAAAATATTCCGAATTCAAAAACCAGGCAAAATCTTCCTTTGCCGTAATTTTGTGCAAGGAGCCTTCTCCAGGAAACATAGAACGGATAGGTTGAAGCTGAAAATCTGATTGTTGCAACTGGTGATAGGCCTTAGTAATGACCTCCCATTTGAATATCCCAGCCTTCTCGTAATCCACATTTTCCGGATTGGTTGCTGATATATCAATAACCTGACTCTCTGGAAGCTCAGAAAGAAATCCCTCCTGGTGCAGCACCTCAGGAGATATGAACAGTTCATTTCCTGCAAATGCGGAATAGGCAGTATACGGAGAATTACCATAACCAGTTGGGTGATAGGGTAAAATTTGCCAAATTTCGGTTTCTGTATCTTTTAGAAAATTTAGGAAATTGTATGCCTGTGGGCCTAAATCCCCTATTCCGAAATTTGAAGGTAAAGAACTGATATGCAATAATATTCCTGCTCTACGCTTTCTCATAAAGAGATCCTCTCCAGTTACATCCATTTTTCGCAACAAATGGATTTTATGCACTCATCATCCGAAAAGTCTATAAACATTTTTTATAAAATAAAACTACAGCGAAAAAAAAATCTAACCTAATTGGCATGGCTATATATACATTTCTCCTGTTGTTTCAGGAGTCAATCGAGTGAATAGAGACAAAAATGGTAAAAAAGGATAGACAAAGTGAAAATTCCAGATCTCTCAAACACGTCGATTTATGGTTGAAAGCTGAGCTTCTTTGTACTTTTAAATTTAGGATATAAAGAGATTCCCATGTCATCAAAGAGTTTTTTTTTATAGGAGTGTAGCCTCTATGCAAAAAATATCCAGCCGGACACTATTTCAACATGCCTGTCGCTTCCAAAAAACCCCTCGTTTACCTGTCTGGATGATGCGACAGGCAGGTAGATATATGGCCTCCTATCAAAAAATTCGGGCAAAGCATGATTTTTTAACCATGTGCCGTGAACCTGAATTAGCAATAGAAATTTCATTGCAGCCCATCCAGGAAATCAATATGGATGCAGCAATTATGTTTTCCGATATTTTGACGCCCCTTGAGCCGATGGGTGTTGGTCTCACATTCCAAGAGCAGCATGGTCCTGTATTAGATTTAAGAAATCTATCAGACCTGAATCATCTGCAACTGTACGATGTGGAGGAGAGCCTGTCATACATTCCTCAAATTGTAACTGGTCTGCGCCAAACATTAAGTACGGATAAAGCACTGATTGGATTTTGCGGTGCACCCTATACCCTTGCGGCGTATCTTTTGGAGTCTAAACATCGCCGAAGCTTTCATAAAATCAGACAATGGTCCAACCAACACCCAAATGAACTTATGCATATTCTTGAGATTTTAAGTGAACAGATGGCTCGCTACCTGGCTGTCCAGATTGAATGTGGCGCAGACGCAGTTCAAATTTTTGACAGTTGGGCTGGCAATCTAACCTCATGGGAATATAAAACTTTTGTTTTACCATCTTTGCGCCAAACCATCTTCAGCCTTAAGGAAAAATTATCGAAAAAAGGCATTCAATCGGAAAGTTACTCTATTATTCTCTTTGTAAAAAATTTTCAAGGTTCTTTGGCAGATCTCATAGCGACTGGCGCCGATATCTTATCGCTTGATGAAAGTCGAGATTTGGGAAAAAGCAGAAAAGAGTTAAACACTGCAGGATTTACGCATGTTCCGCTACAGGGTAATCTCTCTCCATTTGCGTTGTATAAAAATGAAAATGAATTAATGAAGGAAATCGATACTATCAGCGAGGCTTTAGATAAAACAGGCCATATTTTTAATCTTGGTCATGGAATCTTTCCCGATATTCCGGAAACTGTTGTTAAAAATGCAGTCTCCAGAATTATCAGTTTCGGTGCTTAAATTATTTTATGATCTTATTGTTTACTTTGACTTCCCAGATGACAATTTCCGGCATTTTACCTTCCAACTCCTGAAGGTAATTCGCAATCTTTGTTCTATCCAGTAAGGTAGGATCATTTTCCAGACGAAATCGTGCGGAAGTTACAAAATCATCCAATTTCTGCACCATCTTACTTTTTAATAGATTTTGCCATTCAAGAGACCCCGATTTTTCAAAATAGTCAAAAAAAGCAAATTTATCGGCAAATACAGGCAGTTCTACAGTTTCAAGCTTTGATTTGGGCATATCTATCGGTACGCCAGCTTGGATGTTCTCCCTGGTTTTCTGCAATATCTTCTGAATATTCGTCAGCAGAAACTCCCGCACCGAGGGTTGGCTTTCTAGAAAGAAAATTAGCTCTTCCTGGTTGGCAAATTCCGGGTTGGGGATATGCTTTTCCAGGTATTGATCTTTTGTCATTTTCAATTCTTTGGCCCGCTCATCTGTTTCATCGCCATCCAAGATGTCACGAATCACCAAAGAGTACTCTCGCCGAAACATCATAGCCTTATTTACGGGATTTCGCGCCAGCATGGCCAATTTTGTGATCGCATCTGCTACCAATTCCAGACGAGCTTGATCAACTCCCCCTTGAGCATTCATCTTATCCTGCAATTCCAAAATAACACCTTTGTATTTTTCCCTAGCATCGATCTCCTGCATAAATGAAACCAAGGATGGATCATACTCGTAACCATTCGATCCCTGTACCAGAAGTTTCATCTCAATTAAGCCATTCCATAATCTGGCAGGATTCAGATAATTCATTTGCCTCATGGGATCAGGAAAGTACTTTGCATCATAGGTATGATGATTAAAGCAGTGCAAAGGATGACTTCGTTCGCTCATCAAAGCGTGATAATCCCTGGCGGAATCTTCAAGAGAATTCACTTTGTAAATGGGAAATCCCAAAAGCATACCTATAGAAATCATCTCATAAGGTTTGCACATATTAGGAACTTCAAAAGTTTCAACGCTGATATTGGGAACAGCTGACTCCCTTTTTTTGTAGTGATCCATTCTGGAGGGAAGATCATTGCCATTTCCAGAATTTGGATCATCACCATCCTCATAACTATTTAATCCAAAATTTGTAATCGTCCGATAGTATTCCATGGATTGAAGTCCATTGGCATCCAGGAAAATATAAGGACGCGAATAACTATCCAGTTTTTCTAGAAGTTTTTGAACAGGTATTTTTTTCTGATCCAAAATCTGTTTGATGGAGATGTTGTCAAAATTAAATCCCTGAAAACGAGAATGAATTACCTTAAATAATTTTTTATTTAAATTCTGGATATCGATTTTCAGTAATGAAGACTCGGAAACAGCATAACCATCTTCTGCCGGTTCAGAATAGATAATTTCTCTAATTTCCTCAACTGGTTTATCAAGTATCTCGCCAAATTCGCCCTTGATCATATCCTCTATTTCTTGGGTACTTCGATCAAGAATTTCTAATCCATGAGTTGAAAGAAGATACGTTTCGAAAAGTTGGTGCTTATCATCTTCCCGATCCATAGATACAAAATTTACATCATTGCACAAATCTTCTACGGATAATTTAGAATAGAAATAGGTGTTTAAGAACTCTGTTATCTCTTGATCGTTAATCAAATAGAAAAACAGAGGGTTTTTTTGCTCAAGCAACTTGAATTTGAGGGCTTGTATTTCTTCATTTAATTGACTTATTAATACCGTAATCTTATCTTTCAAGATGCTAATCTCATCATTTTTAATTTTAAACAGAATAGCCTTAAAATCACGGATAAAATCTTCTGATGCTGTCAGCATTGACTCAAAAACCAATTGAGAAAAATTAAAACCAGCCATCTCAATGATTGCCTTCGGAAGATTAGGATCTTTGATTCCCTCTTTTTCGACCTTTTCAACGATGGCCTCCATCTCCTCAGTGGAATAGCGAGACAGGGCTACGCGCTCTTTATAATATTTTTTTTGATACAATTCGACTTTATCCAATAGCAAATTCAGAACCTTTTCAGAAAATAAAAACCCTTTTTTAGGATCTTTTAGATAACCATGTATCTCACCTTTCAAAACTGTTTTCATTTTATCGATTTCCAATTCATAGCGTTTGCGCATCCGAATTAGTAAATTCTGTTTAATCTTCTCCTGCTCTTCCTTGCCATAATCACTGATAATTCTGTCCAAAAACATGGCTACACCACGCGGGTCGCCTTTTTTAATTAGATCATCAAGCTTCTTTTGATAGGACTTAAATTCGACTTCAATATCCATGGAATAATCAGGATACATTCGTTCAAAAATTAATCTGCAATTTAAACGCAACGCTCGCACCAATCCACGATTGATATCGCCCATGGATTCAAGTAACAGACGTTGATCGACCTCTCGTAAGAAAGAATTGGCAAGTTTTACCGCTGTAATTTTATACCCTAATTCTGTTAGTTGAGGAACTGGATACAATACCCTGGAGATACCAAAAGAGTTATAAGCGGCCTTTCTTTTTGAGTTTTCTTCTTTGGGCAGATAAATCGAAGCTCTGGTTGAGTCGTTCACCATTCTCTCTTCAATGGCGCCACCGACAATTGACGCTATAAAAGTAGCTATAAATTGACCGGTTAGCTCCTGAACCTGATCTCTACCCTGCAATGAATTTCCTGCCATATTTTCTACATCCAGCAGATAGAGCATCCCCTCATCAAAAATTCTATCAGGAACAGTAACAATTGTTCCTGAGGGATATTGAGCCTTAAAGGTATTCCCACTCATAAAGAAATCGATTTCTTTTAATGCTGCATATGCATTAGCTCTTGCATTTCGGTTGTACACTACCCGCTTGAAGGCTGAAGGTAAAACAAGAATGCCATAAATTCGGGGTTGAGGCCAATAATCTTTGAAAATATCTTTCACCATAGCAGCCATATCTATTATCATCCCATTGCCAGTTCCGCCGACGATGGAACTTGTAATAAAAATAGAAATCTGAGCTCTCCGCTTTAGGTGACGCACATGAAATGAAAATTTTTGCCCTGCAAAATTTTTTCCATTTAATTCAAAATAATAACCCTTTTCATCCTTGGCAAAATCCTTTAATCCGATTTCGCTATCAGTATGCGGGCTCAAAATTGCACGAATACCAGCATCTGGCTTTAATTGAATAATCGTGTTTTCCGGAGGGACTTTTTCATGGAAATAGTATCTATTTTTGCCTGCCTCGATTGTAAATGTGATATCTCCCTCAAACTTTTCCTCTCCCTCTTTTAAGTCCAGTAATTGAAAATATTTTGGGTCATTGGATATGTCGGTTAGCCTGTCTCGTTCTTTGATTAATGTATCGCGAAGTATCTTTTCGTTAAAATAAAATGCCAATCTCCCCAGCGGCCTTGTCTGGTTTGCGCCCTGACCAGACCTGGTTGAAATATCATAGACATCTGGATTTGGCAGCCAGTTGAAGACAGGATCCGTCTTGTATTTTTCACGAAGAAACTCCAAAGACAGCTCTGCTGGGGTAGGAGCTGAAATATATAACATTCGCTTTTCTTCCTGAAAAAACTGATTACCCGGAAAACGATATCTTCCGCCCTTTCCTTCAATACTTGTTTCAATATCCGTAGTATCAATACCAATCCAGCGCATGTAACGAAAGGCTTCCGAAGGCAAATTAGTCTCCACCCATTTTTTGACTGCAAGAACACCTTTCATCCCTGATCCACCAATCCCAATGACCAGAGATTTGCGCACAGTGGGTTTATCATCACTGATAACGCTCTGTATCGATTTATGATAATCCGATTGCGCCATAATGGCTAATCCTTCCTGGGAATTCCTATCTAAGAGGTGAATGGATCTATCATGGGATATAAGCCTTCGCTGGTCTGGGCAGCAGTATCATATCCGGGATAAATCTTATACAATCTGATAAAAAAATTTTTCTCGATTTTTGTTATACCACCTTTTGTTTTTACCTCATAATCCTGGGTAAAAAAATGAAACTCGAAAAACCCTGAGATAAACTTACCGTCTTGATTTAAACGATCACCTATGCGAAAGCGAAGCGGTTGCTTAGGATCAATCTGAGCCATTGTCGGATCTCCCGTGGCTTCTGGCTCTGCTTTGATATAAATTCTTTCTCGAGAAGACATTTCGCGAAAATTTTGTTCTCCAGGTATATATATCAACGATTTGCCTGTGCGCCGAATAAAAACCTGGTACTCTTCCTGAATACGATCCGGTATATTGTAAATATCCTGACCTTTACTTTGGTCCAAAATTCTAATATGAATATTGAGATGGTCATCAACAATTTCTGTCGAATATGTTTTTATATTGCCTTCCCTTTGCCCTATTACGATTGTCTTTTCCTGCTCGGACTCTTCTCGCAAAGAAAACTTAAAAATTAATCCTGGATCAGGTAACTGCTTCGGTGAAACACCAACTGTTGATGGTTTCGGTGAATGTTCAATTTTGGCATCTTGTGCAGCAATATCCTGTTTAGGCGTATTACTTTTTTGGGGGATTGGTTCTCTTTGCTTGGATTTGGAAGGCCCTGGAACTTTTTGTTTCCGAAGCATTTTCCATTGCAAAAAAAGAGCAACAAACAGAATTACAATGATAAAAAGCAGTCCAAATATATAGGTCTCCATATCACTGATCTGTTTGCGCAATAAATACATCTGACTTTCAGAATAATTAATTGAATTCCCAACCTGGGCTAATAATTGCTTCATAAGCATCCCTTGCTATTTTCGGATTGCGTACACAAACGAATCACCGGATCCAAAAATAAGTGCATTATCATATTCCTGAATTTCTCCGTAAATGTTTCCGTCTGTAGAAAATTTATAGACAATACTTCCTTTTGCCCTATCAAGGGAATAAATATGATTATCATGACATCCAAAAAAAATCTTTTCACCAGATATAATAGCCTTAGAACGAATTTTACCATTCGTGCGAAATCGCCACCTTTCTTTTCCTGACGAGTCTACGCAAAAAAAATCGCCTGCATCAGAACCAAAGTAGTAAAGCTCTTCGCCATTTTCCACCTGAGACATGACATCTCCATACAATGGAGCATGGGCTATAAAAATCCAGTTTATCTTTCCCGTATTTCTTTCGAGGCAGTACATAGTGCCGTCAATAGATGCAGCAAGTACAAACTTACCATTTTTGGACACATAAGGTTTCATACGAACAGCATCATTCGTCTCCAAAACCCATTGCTCCGCTATACTGTCACCTTTATCGCTAAAGGAAATAAGTCTTTTTTCTTCTGTTCCAACAAACAATTGCCCTGCATCATATTCAGGCGAAGAAACGATGCCGCTAAGAGGCTTATTCCAGAGTACTTTTCCTTCGGATGACTCTCCTCCATAAATATCAATCGCATGCAGCCCTGCAAGAGAAGCAATAATCAACATCTTGCGGGACAATGTCGGCGCTGTTAATACACCTTTTGGTAGTGCCTTCTTCCAAATTACCTTTGGCCTTATTCCTTTGAGACCAAGTTTTACATCTGCTTGGATAGCCAGTGCAAAAATTGCCCCCTCTCTCGTGACATAATAGAGCATATTATCACGGATAGCCGGCTCTTTGTACAAAGTTCCGGGTAGCTGGATTTTCCAAATCGTCTGAAACTCACTGCTTCCGGAAGGATAATGTAATAAATAGCTATTTCCTTTTTTATTTCCCGCAAGAAAAAATGTCTCTGAAAAGCCAGGAACCTGCATTCGACTTATGCTAGAAGTGATCGCATCAGTTGTTTTATAGGTACAGATTTCTTTGCCAGAATCCTCATTCGGCCCATTTGTTCCATCCTGCAGCAAACTATCAATTGAATTCTGGGATCCTGACCCCAACGAATTACGGAAAGATTCATCCACTTGAAGATCACTTTTCGGATCAAACAATTTCAATTTTTTGATATATGAATGGGTCACCTAAAGTTCTCCCTCAATGTATAAATCATACTACCATATATAGAAATATTCAATTTTTCTCTTTCTGGTCATCTTTTGCATTTTTGATAGACAGCTCTTTGATGTAATGATAAAAACGGGACATCTGGTTTTGTCTATTATTTTCTCCCTGGATTCTGATGCCCACTTGCATACTACCATCTTCCATCATTTTTGTTGAGCGAATTAACCCCTGAACTGTAATCGGTGCTTGAAATTTTATTATTATATCAAAATTCATCATTTGACGATGCAATATGATATCCATTAACTTTTTATCTTTAATTTCTACTCGCAGGCCGGAGCGCGAGATATCCAAAATACGATGTTTGGCAGCCACCTCAAAAACATTCATATCTCGCAATTTGCTGACTATATTTAAAGATATTTCTTTTACTTCCATCAGAACATCAAGAGAGAGGGGATTTTTTGACAAAACCTCAATATAACCGATTGGCATCCAATTCCCCGCTGCATTTTGAGCCAAAATAGGGGAGACAATCCAGCCAATGGTCTCTTTGCGCAGTAATGTCGTCTGCTCTTTCTGAAAATTTTTACTATAAAATTCTTTCAGGTTCACAAACTCATCTCTGGCAATCTCATTCTCAAAAGAACTTTGATCTTTAACGTTTTCAACAAAGACAGTTTTCTTGGTTTTGAACACATAGTCATAAATGTCATCCGAATCAGAAAAAGAGTTCACAATTACGCGATCTCCCAAATGGCTGCATTCAGTTTGAAATTGTTCGAAAACGATTTTATAAGAAACAGGAATATTTTTACCGCGAAAATCAAGATCTACCTTGGAAATACGAACCTTATTAATATAGATTACCTCAGCATCTTCGATGATGAACCTTTCTTCGATCCTTTTTTGGGATGCGATGCGCAAAAAGGTAGGATGACACAAAAATAAATTTTGCTGGATAGAATTTTCGACACGAACTCCGATCTCTGAATAATATCCGTTTAAAAAAGAGGATAATAGCAATAATCCTTTTGGAGGTATAAATTCGTAAAATTGAACCGTTAGGCCATCTTCTGACACTTTAACAATTTTCGCAAATTTTGGCTGAACAAGGGGCAGTTGAATTTCAAGTTTAATGTTCAATAATTTATCATTTATGAGCTTGAGAATCATATTTCGGTCATTCGTCTTTTTAAAAGAAGTATCTCGAAATTTTTCGGATGATTCTGCGTTTTCCGATTCAGCGTTATTCTTTTTTTCCAAGTCTGAACTCATAGATTTTTGATGTACGATTTTTTTTTTGATAAGATACTTTATTATCTCATCGATTGTCTGTCCAAAATTATTTAAAAAATAAAATTTATCGGATTGTTTAAACCTATTTTTTTCAAAAAATACAAATCAAGATATAAAAAATCAAAAATCTATGAATGGATATTTTATTGCCACAAAGCACCTTCAAAAAAATGTGGTTCTCATTCAAGAATCATTACTGGTTCTTAGCTATAAAATCTGAAGGTTGACAGGACAAAACCATGCTCTTGGACTCATTTCCGAAAAAAATACTGCTAATTGGCGCCATTTGGGAGGAAATTTCCCCTTTTTCTATATTCGACAATCCCAAAATAAAATTTTATACTGCTGTAACAGGAATAGGACTAGTTGCATCGGCAATTTCTACCATTAGGCTCCTCGACAAATTCCAACCAGATTGGGTCATTTTCTGTGGGAGCGCAGGCTCGGCAAATATACAAACCTATCCATTAGAATCAGTTTTTATTCCAAAGCAAACAGTTCTCACCGGTCCTGAAATCCTGACCCATGGATCATATTTTCCGCATGCTATGCCAGTCCAATGGGACTTTTATACTCCCCAAGAGTGGATTTCAATCCCATTCAGGGAAGCACTACCTTTTTCTGTTACGCTAGGAGGCACAATTGGGACAACACTGGCCATTTCGCAGGAGAGTCACCACCAACGCCAATATGTAGAAAACGGCCTGGCTGGGGAACATCTGGAAATTGCATCTATCATCGCAGCTTGTACCTCCTATCAGATTCCTTGCAGTGCAATTTTGGGGATTTCGAATGAAATTGGCCCCCAGGCACATCAACAATGGAAGCAATACAGAAACAAAGCCGAAAAAAATGCCTGCCAGGCAGCTCAATTCCTGCTTTCAGATTTTTATATGGGAGCACTTTCATGAAAAGGATAAAAGGTCTTATCCTGAGTGGTGGTGAAAGCAGGCGCATGGGCAAGGACAAGGGACTTCTCTCTTATAAAGGAAAAATATGGAGCGAATTTGCCTACCAACGCCTTACAGATTTTTTTTCTGAGGTATATATCTCTATCAATTCCAGCCAATTAAACAGCTATTTAAATTTTTTCCCCAAACATACTCTAATTCAGGATAGTTTAAATCTTAAAGGTCCATTAACTGGTTTGCTTTCCGCTCATCTCAGGTTTCCTGATTCAGACTTTTTTGTGAGCCCAGTAGATCTGCTGAAAATGGATTCCAAAATGGTCGAAACTTTACTACAATTGCATCCGATAGAATTACCTTTTTTTATCTATAGACATACAAACGGCTGGCTTGAATCCCTATTTGGTATCTACTCCCAAAGGGGATTATCTATGATCAACCAGGATCAGAACGATAAAAAGAGATCCAATTACAGCCTACAACCCTATTTGAGACAATGGTCCGATTTTTTCCCATTAATTTCGCCTGAGCAGGAAAAATTTTTTTTTAATTGCAATACAGATCAAGATCTAAATTATCTTTAAATCGAAAAAAGGTTCTGTTATGGCAAGGATAAACATTGAAAAAAAGGTACTACTGGTAGATGACCAAGAGGTATCCTTGCAGATCATGGCCAAAATGTGTACAGAGCTTGGTTTGCCAACAGATCAGGCCTTAAATGCAACCGACGCTTTGGAAAAAATCCGCCTAAACCGATATGCGGTATATGTCATTGATCTTCGCTTGCCCGATCAAGATGGCAAGTCCATCATCCAATATCTAAACAAACATCGTCCCGAAGCTGCCATCTTAGTGCAATCCTCTGTCGATGAAGCTGAAACAATCATTGATATTATGAAACTGAATATCTTTGATTATATAATTAAGCCAATCCAAAAACACCATTTTCAACAACTGCTGCATAAGGCTATTGAATATAGCTCTTACCGGCTCCTGGTTTATGAACAAGAGGAGAGGTTTCGTACCGAACTTGCTCGGATTCGAGAGATCCAGATTAGCAATCTTCCCAAATTTGAAGCCGCAAAAGGCTTTGAGATTATCTCAGCAGTACTACCAGTGGATGACCTTTCCGGGGACTTTATTGATGGCTACCCAATCAATGACACAACATGCTGTATCTCCATATGTGATGTTTCTGGGCATGGGATGGCTTCCTCCTATATTGGAGTCGAGCTGAAGGGCATTGTACGATCCTTTTCTTATTCAAGCCCTGTTCCTTCCAAAACGATCGAAAAAACAAATGAATCCACAGTAAACCAGCTCTACAAACTTAATTTTTTTGCCACCCTGACCACCTGCTATATAAACCATCAGGATTGTTCTGTTGTTTATGCCTCAGCCGGACACCCGCCCGCATTCCTCTACTCTCAAAGATTGGGGAGTATATCTCAGCTTGATAAAACTGGACCCCTAATTGGGCTTCCTCATAATAAAAATTACTTTAATCGCAATTTTATGTTGGAGTCGGGAGATTTCCTTTTTTTATATACAGATGGTGTTACAGAGGCCTGGCACGAAAACCAGATGGAGATGTTTGGCGAGGATCGACTGAGACAGTTACTCTTTGAAAATGCTAAAATGGGAGCAAAGGATCTTATTCATACAGTTCTTAGCACCATTTTAGAATTTACAAATTTTGCAAAACTTGATGATGACCTTTCACTCATTTGTATACGAAAAATTTAATCAGATCAACAACCCAATCTGGGTTGCTTGTCCAAAAACAAAATATCATGTATATTTTCCTATAGATTCTTAACGATACCAGAGCAGGAGAAACATATGCATTCCACAGCAGTTTGGCACGGGAATATGAAATTTATTGGTTCCGCTGGCAGCGGTCATGAAATTATTATGGATGCAGCCCCAGCATCCGGCGGAGATAATCAAGGAAGTCGCCCCAAAGAGATGATCTTGCATGGACTTGCCGGATGTACTGCTATGGATGTAATTTCTATACTAAAAAAAATGAGGCAACCAGTGGAGGCTTTTCGTGTTGAGGTTGATGTGATTCAAAGTGAAGAGCATCCAAAAATTTTTTCAAAAATTCATATCCGCTACATTTTTAAAGGCGATATTCCTCTAGAAAAACTGGAAAAGGCGGTAGATCTTTCACAAAATACCTACTGTGGTGTTTCAGCCATGCTTCGTAAAAGTAGCGACCTAACCCATGAAATCATTCAAGAAGTATGATTTCCCTACGACACCAAAGAGAATAAAAGATTATCCATTTCTTTCACTCCGCCCTGGTCGTAGGCACTGATCAAGGCGGAGCCTATAATTGCTATATCCGCATGTCTCTTGAGATATTGAATATCTTCCTTAGAACGAATCCCAAAGCCGATAGCCAAAGGAAGCGTTAGGTTTTTTTTGTACACGGATAAAACCTCATCCGTTTGTCGGTTTAAAGAAGTCTGCTTTCCTGTGACACCAGAGCGCAGAACTCCATAAACAAAACCAGAACTAAATGTTCCGATATCTTTAATTCGAGACTCTTTTTGTGTTGGTGTTACCAGAAAGATAGATGCAAGATTCAAATGATCGCTATACGTTCGGTAATCCAATCCCTCCTCAGGAGGCAAATCTGGTATGATCGTACCTCGAATTCCAAATTGGGAGACTCTTGTTAGAAATTTTTCCAATCCATAGCTGAAAACAACATTAAAATATGTCATAATCAAAAAGCCCTGATTTGGAAAAGCTGATAAATTTTTTTCAATGAATGAAAAGCAGGTATCTGTATTTACTCCTTGAGCTAGGGATTTATGATTTGCATTTAAGATAATCGCGCCATCGGCGTAAGGCTCTGAAAAAGGAATTTGCAGCTCAATAAAATCTACGTTATGCCTAGCCATCACCTCCAATTGCTTACGATTGTCCTCAAAGGATGGATAACCGAGAACCAGATGCGTCATATAGAGAATCTCTTTTTTTTTTCGCTTTTCCCTGATTTCGATTTCAAGCTTCATATTGTCGTCCCTTTTCCCGAATAAATTCCTTCCAGTGAATATCGCCAAGAGCTTCACTGATTGTAAAGATATCCTTATCCCCCCGACCAGATAGGTTGATAATGATAGAGTCATGACGTGAAAATTTAGGCGCATCCTTAAATGCTTGCACAAATGCATGGGTCGACTCAAGAGCAGGAATAATCCCTTCCTTTTGAAGAATCAAGCGAAAGGTATTTACAACCTCTTCATCGGTGGCCGCTTCAAAGATTACCCTCCCTTTATCTGCAAGATCAGCAAGGATAGGAGATACCCCCACATAATCCAATCCGGCTGAAATAGAATGGGTATCCTGCATCTGTCCATATTCGTCTTGTAAAAAATAGCTCTTATATCCTTGGGCAACACCCACTCTGGATTGGCCAGAGGCAATTCTAGCAGCATGAGCGCCACTGTGAAGTCCCAGTCCACCGGCCTCGACGCCAATTAGACCAACCTCCTGATCTAGTAGGAAGGCACTAAATAGACCCATCGCATTTGATCCACCACCAACACAAGCATAGACCTTTTTAGGCAATTGGCCAGTTTGACTCAAAATCTGCTCTCTGGCCTCCTCTCCAATAATAGATTGAAAACGACTGACCAGTTCAGGAAATGGATATGGTCCACAGGCTGTTCCAAAAACATAGTGCGTACCATCAGGATTACTTACCCAATCTCGGAATGCTTCATTAATCGCATCTTTGAGTGTCTGACTGCCCGTTTTTACTGCCACAACCTGAGCTCCAAGATTCTCCATCCAAAGAACATTGGGACGTTGGCGCGCTACATCCTTCGCGCCCATATAAATAGTACATTCAAATCCCATTTTTGCAGCCATTATCGCTGTTGCTACACCATGTTGTCCCGCTCCAGTTTCAGCAATCACACGCTTTTTGTTCATTCTCTTGGCAAGTAACCCCTGCCCAATCACATTATTAATTTTATGTGCTCCCGTATGGTTCAAATCTTCCCTTTTTATATAAATTTGAGCCCCACCCCATAGATTGGATAGATTTTCAGCAAAGGTTAATGGAGTCGGCCTACCAGAATAGTTTTGCAATATCTGCCGGTAGTCATTCCAGAAAGATGGATCCTGGGCAATTTCTCGAAATTGTGCTATCAATTCATCGAAAACTGTCCTTAGTATTTCTGGAATGAAACATCCACCAAATTTACCAAAATAGGCTTCAGGGTCCTTTGACCAAAAAAGATCATGCATCTAATTTTCCTTGTAAAAAAACCATAATCAAATGGGATTCAGGAATAGGCTATTTTTCGCCGACATATTTACGCAACAACTCTTAGGAAGCAGGCCAAAAAAATGAAAAACATCCTATCGGTTCGCAATCTAAATGTTTTCTTTTTCCAAAATGAAAAAAAATTGCATGCAGTTCGAGGAGTAGACCTCGATTTTAATGCCGGTCGTGTGCTATGTTTGGTAGGCGAATCTGGAAGCGGAAAAAGTGCGGCTGCTCTTGCTCTCATGAACCTGCTACCTACCAATAGTAAAATATCCTATGACTCACTAGAATATCTCGGCCAGCCAATTTTCCCCCATCAACAGGAAATCTTTGGTAAAATTCGGGGAAGAGAAGTTGCCTATATTTTCCAGGAACCAATGATTTCACTGAATCCTGTACTTACAATTCAAGAACAGATTCGAGAGGTCTTGAACAACAACCCAGCTACTGATAAAAAGCAGATAGTTCAAAAGATAGAAAGCCTCCTGGAATCTGTCGGAATCTCTGACCCTTTAACCAGGATGAAAAATTACCCTCATGAAATATCCGGGGGGATGCTGCAAAGAGTGATGATCGCCATGGCGTTAGCTAGCCAACCAAAACTTTTGATAGCAGACGAACCAACTACCGCGCTTGATGTTACCATTCAGGCACAAATTTTACATCTATTGCGCTCGTTGCCGAACAAGCAAAGCACTGCCCTTCTCATTATCACCCACGATTTAGGGGTTGTTGCTGAAATGGCAACGGATGTTGCCGTGATGTATGCTGGCTGTATTGTTGAATCAGGTGATGCCGCTTCTTTGTTTCAAAAACCGATGCACCCCTATACAAGGGCACTGTTTTCATCGTTTCCAAAAAATCACCACTCTAAAGAACCTTTATTAGCGATACCCGGATCAGTACCCTCACTATCCCAACTTCCCTCAGGATGCGCCTTTCATCCGAGATGTCCGAACGCACAACCGAATTGCAGCCAGGTGCAACCACAAATGAAAAAAATTAGAGACCAATTTGTTGCATGTTTATATCCGCTTGACTAAATTTGCATTTCTTTTATATATGAATATAAGAATATACAAAAAATTATAGGTGGTTTTGTCGTGACAAACGAATTAGAAACCAATAATGGGGCACCTGATATAACCATTTCAAAAGCATTGAATGATGGGATTAATGATTGGGCATCCATATTAAAAATGATAGGACACCCGCAGCGTCTGGCCATCTTATACACACTATGTCGCAGAAAAAGTTCTGTAAAAGATTTACAGGATCAGCTAAGCATGCCCCAAAGCGTTCTTTCGCAGCACTTAGGCTTACTACGCAGAGCCAACATTGTGAAAAGAAAAAAAGAAGGGACGCTGGCAATCTATTCCATTGGACAGGATCGGTTACACAAATTAATGGATACTATATGCCAGGTTCCAGAATAAAAATTTTTTAGAATTGAATAGCATTTAGGATATTATCCGCTGCAGAATTAGCTGCCTGACGAGCCTCTGTTCTCGGTATACCCAGATCTTTATTAATAATATCGGTAATCATATTTTTTAATATTGTCTCTACCTCTTCGTCTTTAAAGAAAAAAAGCGAAAAGCTATCCCCTTCCGGAGCGTCAACACTAAAGCTTGAAATTGAGACAATGGGCTGTTTTCCAACCATGATTCGGTTATTTCTATAATCCGTAAAGATTTCGAGCTCTTTAAATCTGTAAGGAATCGTTTTTCCATTTTCACGGAATACCGGTTCCGTTGATCGGTTTAAGTAATTTGGAGGTTCAACCAGCAGATATTGCTTATACCCATCACTCCGAAACGTCAAAGTATATCCATCGGAAACGATCTCTTTAACATTTGCGTAGCTAATAATTTCCATCGTGGTATAAATGGTTTGACCAATATCAAAATTTACTGTCAAAATATAACCACTTTCCACTGGTAAGTTTCCAGCTTCATACAGCTTGAAAAGATGTTGTGGCCTTGCCATGGCTTACTCCTGGCCCCGAAACCCAGATTATTTTATTGATATCGTTATGGGAATTTGTGAAAATTTTTCAAATCTATTTTTACTTTTTTTGATAATTATGGATGATCACAAAAACTGCCGTTTTTGTGCCTACCATAGGACGCACGAATTGGAAAAGCCAGCTTTTCTGTTTTTTAAAATACAAAAAAAGTTGGTTTTAGTGAGCGCCCTTATTTTTGTACAGGTCGTCCCAAATGCTTTTCCACTGAACCTATTTTAGATAGGAGCCTACCATTTTTACCTTTACGGTAATCTATTTTAATCGAAACAGAAATCCTATTGCAATCTGAAGACATTTTTTCATGGCAGGCAGTTAAAACCTCTAACACTTGATCCCAAGATCCTTCCACCACAGTACCCATCGGATTCAATCGGTACTCTAAACCAGACTTATCAACTATATCGAGAGAACGAGATACATACTGACTGACACTTTCCCCTTTATCTAAAGGAGTCATACTAAATTCCATCAATACATTTTTCTCCTGAGTCATAAGCGCATCCTTTCTGTGTTTCGGCTTTTCTTTACTTTAGAAATAGTGAAAATAGACGCCTAAGAGTGATTTTTTCATCTTCTTCATCCAGAATGATTATAATTAAAAAAATAAATAGCTATTCCTCCCTGAATAAAAGCAAATTCTATTCATTACCTTGAAGATGACGTAGTAAGCCATCGCAGGATCGGTCAATGATCTTAAATACATCCTCAAAGGCAACCAAACCGTTTGTGTAGTATGGATCCGGTACCGCATCCTGATCCGTTTTTTTACAAGAATCAAATTTTCGCAAAAAAAATAGCTGGTCTCGAATGATCTTTTCGCTATCGATACCGTTTCGCTGCTGCAGCAAGCGCAAAACCTCCTCATGGTTATGGAAATCCATTACCAAAAAAAGATCAAATTTTGCAAAATCCTCACCTCTCAATTGCTTTGCTCGATGCATGGCAAGATCGATCTGGTGGTTTCGCGCGACCTCGATGGTTCTTGGATCCGCAGCTTCACCCTGGTGCCATGATCCTGTTCCCCTGGATTCAATGTGATACCGATGATCCAGCTTACTTTTCCTGACTTTATCCCGCATAACAGCTTCAGATAATGGTGAGCGAATAATATTGCCTAGACAAATAAAAAGCAGCCTTGTTGTCATATAAGGTACAAATATTATAAAGCTTGAAGTATCGCGTCCAGAATTATTTTACCATCCTGCGATCCAATTATACTTTCACTGGCCCGTTCCGGATGTGGCATCATGCCCATAACGTTGCCTTTACGATTTGCTATTCCTGCAATATCTTGATACGACCCATTGGGATTATCTAAATATCGCATAATAATCTGCCGATTTGCAACAAGCTCTTCATATCCCTTTTCATCAATAAAATAATTCCCTTCGCCATGAGCTATAGGAAGAGAAAATTTTATATTGTCAATCCCCTGCAAATAGATAGAAGCCGGATCTGCGGCCTGCAATGGTGTGGTTTCACACTTAAATAGTAAATTGCTATTTTTTACCAGAGCGCCAGGAAGCAATCCTGATTCACAGAGTATTTGAAAGCCATTGCATATTCCCAATAATGGTTTGCCAGATTGCGCATAATTATAAACAGATGACATTACATTGGAAAACCTCGCTATTGCTCCTGCGCGAAGATAATCACCATAGGAAAAACCTCCTGGTAGGAGAATAAGATCAAAATCGGAGACTTGAAAACTTTCCTGATGCCACAAGTAAGAGGTATCCAATCCATATACATTGTGAAATACATGATGACAATCCCTATCACAATTTGACCCAGGAAAGACAACAATACCAATCCGCTTTTTCACTGCCCAACCTGCTTTACCTGTAAAGTATATTTTTCAATAACCTGATTCACCAATAATTTTTCACAGGCAGAAACAGCCATTGCTTTAGCCTGGGTATCGTCTTCAGCAAAAACTTGCAACTGAATCCATTTCCCAACTCGAGCCGACTGAACCCCTTCGATTCCAAGATGATGCAACGCCTGCTTCACAACCTGCCCCTGGGGATCCAAAACTGACTCTTTAAAACTTATCCAGACATCAATATGAAATTCACTTTGCATTCTAAATCCCCTTTTTTGGTCCAACGCAATATTAAATAAAATATCCAAAAGATATACCAATAAGCTTCGATGCTTCGATAAACTTGCATGGTGAGCCTGTCGAACCACAGCACAAGATTTACTTCGACAAGCTCAGTACAAGTGACCGGTTGGGCAATGCCATAACCGCGTCCTTATGGTACAAAGTCCATTGCAAACAGTATAATGCCTTTCCATTGACTTAGCTTCGGAATACCGGTTTGCTAATGATCCTTCCACCACTCTTCGCAGTATAAAAGCAAAGGTGTGAAGTCAATTTTAAAAGTTTCTTATTACCCTATTCCGTAAAACTTTTTAGGTTATCATTCAATGTAGTGATTACGGTAAAGGTATCCGCAAAACTCTGGTCTATCTCTTTAGCGTTTACAGCCAAATTTTGAAATGTCGCACTTTGCTGTTCATTTGCCGCAGCAATATCCCGCATTCTATCTTGTGCTTCCGTTATATCAGCCATGCTTGTCTTAGCAACAGTGATTACCTCTGAGGAATGAGACATAATTTCGCTAATGCTTTGTGCAAGATCAGCATTGCTGTTATGAATATCAGCAAGGGATTGATTTAATTTTTTTACCCAATCACTAATATCTTTCGTGGCATTGAGCGTATTCTGGGATAGCTTTTGTACCTCGGAGGCCACAATTGCAAAGCCTCGTCCAGCTTCACCTGCCCTGGCCGCCTCAATAGCAGCATTCAAAGCCAGCAAATTTGTTCTATCATTAATATCTTCTATTAAGAGAACAACATTGCTAATTCTCTTGCCTGCTTCTTGCAGCAGAATATGATCCTTCTCTAAGGCCTGCATTTTCTGAAATCCTGCTTCTAAATGCTTCCCTTCCATTTCGATCATTTCTGCCAGGCCTGTGAATGTGGAGTAGGTTTCGTCCAATTTTGCCGAAACTTCAATGGATGCATTTGCGATCATTTCTACCGATTGGTTCAATTCGGCAATCGAGGATGTGAACTCGGCATTTGATTCGCGCAATATCTTAAAGTTTCGATTTGTACTATTTGCAATTTTACCGGATAATCCTCCAAAAATTACCATATCAAAAAGTCTGTCGCGGACACTATATAAAAAAATAGTGATATTTTTATAGGCGCTCTGTAGACCATCCATCTCTTGCTGCAGTTCCTTCAGTTTTATTTCCTGCTTCTGATAATCATGCAGAATTTTCTTCTCCACTTTTGATAAAAAAATAGCCGCCAAGAAGTTCATAAACCACTCTTTTCTAATACATATCCACGCCGCATGAAAGTTCGGAAATCCAATGAACAAACTTTCCTACATTTTCTCCAGAAAAAATGGCACCATGTTGAGGAGCGATTGCCACTATCTCCCTTTTTTTAATCTCCTGAGCCCACTTTTTGCAGGCACGGTTGGAAGTCATAAATCTTTTATGAAAGGCCTCCATATAAGGTAGATGACTTTGAAAATTTTCTACCTGGATGTATTTCTTTCCCTTTGGAAAAACAGCAGCACCGACATCGCCAGAAAAAAGAATCTTTGAACGGGAATCGTAAAGATGGAAATTCGAAACTGAATGCAAAAAGTGTGCAGGGATAAACTCCAAATAATCCTTTCCCCCCAAATCAAGCTTCATTCCCTCATCAGGAATCGGTATGACTCTCGATGTATCTTTAATGCCAAGATGTGGAACAAACTGCTTCCAGTAATTACCTATATATGCTTTCGCAGGGGTTACATCGAGCCAGAGAGAAATTCCACTACTGACATCTGGATCCTGATGCGTAAAAAAAAGTGTCTGTATATTTTTTGGATTTATAAAACGACTTAGATTTGCTAAAACCTGAGGAAAAACGGAGATACCACCTGCATCAAGAAGTATGCCCTTGCCTCCATGTGTAATTAAATATTGATTTACTTGAACGATTCCTTCTGACTCTTCTTCTTCAAAACCAAGCCAAACAAATTTATGATCTGTATCTTCATAGATAGCTCCCCCGATAAATTCTCCATCTTTTCGCTCAAGAAATGGAAACTGAATCCCCATACTATACCCCTAAAAAACCAAAAAAAATAAAAATCTAGAATACTGAAAGAGGAGGAGATATCAAGGATTTTTTAGATCTAAATAAAACTTTATTTGCGTTATATAAAAGGTTTGCAGTGATGCGACATGACCTGAAGATATTCAGATACCATTTCATGAATAATTTCCCGTATAGATAGAATTGACTTGATAGACCCCACACCATGGCCGGCGGAGTAGATATCCCTCCACCGCTTGACCTCTGACATTTTCTGTGGATGAAAATCTGCTGGAATAGTTTTAGCTATCCAGTTTCCTGGGATTCCAGAAACCTGATCGGTATATACAATATCTTCCGGATCCGCGTCCAACACAGCTTTTTTATAGCTGGCATCACTAGCTGCTTCTGAAGAGGCAAGAAATCTCGTTCCTAGATAAACTGCGTCCGCACCCAACACAAAGGAGGCAGCCATTTGCTTTCCTCCTGATATGGCACCAGCGGCAATTACGGGAATAGATAAATTTTCCTTAAAATATGGAATCAATGCAAAAGGGGAAATCGCTCCGGCATGGCCGCCAGCTCCCTGCGCAACAGCGATAATGGCATCGACTCCTGATTTTTGCAGAAGCAATGCATGACGTAAAGTAGTTGCGTCTGCCAGTATATGAGCGCCATTCCTATGGATATCATGGACAATAGAACGGGGACTACCCAATGAAGTAATAAAAACCTTTACGCCTAAATCCAAAGAGAGGCGCAACTGCTCTTTCCATGTTGGATTATGCTTTGGGTGTAATACAATATTCACGGCAAAAGGTTGGGTAGTTCTTTGTTGAATCTCCAATATACCCTGCTTCAACCCCTCCAGAGAACGATAATTTAAGGCTGGAAATGAGCCAAGACCCCCCGTTTCGCTAACAGCCACAACCAGATCCGGAAAAGATACCAGAAACATCGGTGCCCCAATAATTGGCAACTTGACACCGAGCATCGTAGTGATCCTATTTTCCTTTATCACCATCGTCACTTACTTTTCCCATGCTTTCATTATTTATTACCCTAAAAACTTATTTTTTCGATTGGCTTCTCCCTGGAATGCAAGTTTTATTTGGATCACGATACAACTTTTCCAAATGCCTATGATCTACACTTTTAGCCTTTAGCGACTATCTCTTTTTTACCGACCTCACGCACAAGTCTCTCCATCGAATACTCATGAAAAATACCGTCCCGATATTTTTCCAACATATCAAATTTTTCTTTAAAAAATTTCATCACAGGATCGCTTGCTTTGAAATTAGGAATTTGATAAGAGTAGGCAAGTACTAAATCAACTACCTCATCAAGCAATATCAAAGAACCCGACATATTCGGTAGATACTCACCAGCCTCAGTGGTTTCCTTTATATATCCTTTCTCTGTAAACAAAGTTAGCAAGAAAGGCAGGACTTCCTGTTCACTATTGATTAATTTTTGCAATGCGTGGGAATTGGTAGCCCCTTTACCTGCATCAAAATTACTAAATATCGTAAATAGAACATTGACACCATCATACAGATAATGCTCTTCCAATTTTAGCCTATTAAATGATCGCTTACTGCGATAGGTTGATGGATGCTGTAGAGTATAGGTTATTTCAGCCCCGTATAACAAAATTACAGCAGAAGCATAAACCATTAATAAAAATATGGGTATGATCGCCAAGGCTCCATAAATTGCCTGTGTTCCACCGGTTAAGTTCTTCACATAATAGGTAAAGCTGAGTATAAAAATAACCCAGACTGCGGATGTAATGGATGCTCCAATTGCAGCCGGCTTGACAGGCACTTTTGTATTCGGTAATGTTATATAGGCCACAATAAAGAGAATCCAGATTACCGCAAATGGGGCCAAAAAATTAATCATGGAATACCAAAAATTCTTTCCACCAGAAATTCTTGCCCAATTAAGTTCCGCATCACCATGTAAAGGAGAAACATGAATAGACATATTTTCTCCGTAGCTTACAATCTCTTTACTGTCCAGAAAAAGAGAGAAATAATTCCAACTTCCAAATTTTTTCCGCTGCCATTTATCGCCTGCATCGGCAGTATAAACCAGATAACCCTCATCTCCAGCAATGACCGCCTTTTTTTTACCGAGCGACACTACGGCATTGTAGTTAAACTCCCCTTTACTTCTCTTCTTAAAAGATTTTCCATTGTTATCACTATACAGAATTAATCCTTCGCTTCCAACAATCCAGATCTCCTGGAAAGAATTTGCATCTATATCCAGAAGCTCTAAAGGACGTTTCCGAAATTGAGCCTGTTCAATTTCTACAAGCTTCCATGTTTCCCCACCATTTTTTGTATACAGATAGGCTCCTTTACTGGTAAGAATATAGCCCTCTTTTTCTGTCTTAAAAAAGATTTTTGTAAGAGTGGAGTTTAATATAGTTAAATCCGCATTCTCCATGTCAAGATTAACCCTGAACCAGGTTCTTCCTCGATCAGTGGTTTTTAATAGGACAAATCCAGCTGCGGTGATATAACCTGTATCCTGATTCACAAAATGGATATCTTTAATATTCAGCCCATCAAAATTTCCTGTAAAATTAATCTTACCTACCTGGGTCACATGCCATGACTTTCCGGCATTCTGGGAGTACAGGATTATCCCCTCATGCGAAACAACCCAGATATATTGATTTGCTGAAGCCACAGAAAGAAACCAGGCACCTTTTAAAAACTTTTCGTCTATGGCGTTTATAGTGTATTCGTCGGGTGGTACAATTTTCAATGTGGCGTCTTGGTCATCTTTATCGATGAGTAAACGACGTTGATTTTCAAAATCGATAGCGGAAAAATCTATCCTATGTACTTTTTTTAAATGACGATCTGCAATGGCCAGATAGCCTCTATCCCCAACCGCTATCATCTGGTTGCCAGCCTTCTTAACCTCATAAATCGTCGGCATTGTAAAGATATTCGCCATGATACCCGCCAGGGAACCGCCGGTAGCTAGGAGAAGAGGACCTAATGTTAAGGCTCCCCAGTAGTATATGACTTTCATCAATATAGAACGCTGAACCTCTATTTTCCAAATATCATTAAAGATTTTTTCTAATGTTCGCAAAACTGCTGTGGCTGAAAATATTAAAACCAGTAAACCTACCCCACCAATTCCCGCAGCATTATCTGTCACACTGATAATAGCATTGGCAAAAGGGCTTATATCAATATTCATATTGTGTTCTTTGATATATTGATCCGCCATGCGAATCAATTCCTCTTTTTTGGTTCCCAAGCCACCAAAGGCAGAAAAAAGAGAGAAACCAACCGTTAATGTCGGTATTAAAGATACAATCGTAGTATATGCTATGGAGGATGCCTTGGCAAGGCCATCATCGCTAAGAAATTTATGAGTAGTGACAGTCACTACCTTTACCACATTTACGGCAAAAGCTATAAAACCGTTAAACTGCTTATTGATATCCCACATATCATCCCAAAATTTTTGGACTTTCTCTTTTAGCGAGATTTTTTGTTTTTTCTCCTTCGCTACTGTTTTGGAGATATTCGCGCTTTCATGCGGGGCTTCGGGATTCATGGCTGCCTCTCTTAAAAATGTGTAAAAAAATACATGGATATTATACCAAAAAGAAATTGGTTTTCGACTCACACGATGTGAGGAGTGACGGATTTGACGTGGTAGCTTTATGTGACATCCGGAAAGCAGGAGGCATTCCGTGCCGATAGCACAGGAGGTGCGAAAAATGTCGGCCTATCACAGCTGCATGAGTTACATCCTGTAACTCAGATGTCAAAAATCCGGCTCCATGGCATCGCTTCGTTTCATATATTGGAAACGAAATGCACGCTGTGCAACATCGCCCAAGGAAACCATTTCTGTCCCCGCAAAAGCCCTGGAAAGGTTTTGCGAGGTGCGAAGCATGCCGAATTTCAATGAAAATTCGGCAGTTAGGATAATTACACCAGAAAGTGCTCTTCGCACTTTTTTTTACAGTATAAATCAAACGGAAATTTTTCCGCAAATCATTTTTCTTATTTATAGAAAAGTCTTTATATTTACACTATGTCATGAAGAAACAGTATTTTATTTGTAAAAAAATGGTGAGAGCATGTTAGAGCAAAACCAAAAACCACGCATCCATGTTTCAATTTCCCTCGATGGACAAGATCAATCCATTGTAAAAGAATTTGCCAAAAATCTTGCCATAGATTGGCAGGAGACATTAGAAAAAATGGATAGATTAACTATCGCCCTAGAAACTTGGAACCAAAGAAGTAGCGATCTAACACAAAGAATGTTGCACTCTCAAACCAGCTTAATCTCACCTGTTCAAACAAAAATCTCTGCTATCGCACAGGAGATGAACGAACTGCAAAATTACCTAACACAATTAGAAAATGAAGTGAGTATTCTGAATCCACAATCTCACATAGAACCAACAATCTATACAGAACACCATCCTCACGAAGCAATACGAATGAGACTGGAATATCTACTTGGAGAAAAGATAGAGAATATCGTACAACGAGAAAAAACAGAAAAAGCCTTTATGGAAAAAAAAGCTGATGAAGATCTCGCAAAATTGAAAAAAGAGTTAAATCTGGGATGATATACCTAATACTTTATAAACAACCATACCTGTTTCCGTGACCTCCAAATCGGCATAACCCCTGGAAACCAGATTATCCAGCTCCTTTTTTGCGTCATCCAATGAGATCGGCGAATCAACTGCAATATCCATTGGAGTAACCCTTCCATTCTTACTCCTGGCAATCTGTAAAATTATTTTTTCTCGGTCAAAATGCTTTTGGTAGAACCGTCGATTGTATAATTGCTCAGTAGAATAAGACAAGTTTTCAAAATTCAGCAGAGGCTCATATTCACGAAATTGGTTGTATTCACGCACTTGTCGACCTAAGGTGAACAGATCATAAAGCCAACCAATTCCCAAAAATCCCGCAGTAAAAAAATAAGCTACTCCCATAAAAAAATTATCTAAATAAAATTTATGGGCGCCAAGCGTGCCTCCAAAAAACCATAGCATATAAGCAATACCTATATGTCTTTTTTTCCCTAGGTATTTATCGAGACGCACTGGTACACCTACAAACCAAGGGCGTCGGCAACTACTTCAGCTAAATCTTTTACTTTAACCTCGTCCTGCCGATCCTTATTTTTAACGCCATCGGAGATCATAGTTAAACAAAAGGGACAGTTGACCACAATTGCTTCACCCTGATGCTGCAGCAACTCTTCGGTTCTATTATCGTTAATCCTCGGCTCTTTTTCTTCCATCCACATCTTAGAACCACCTGCACCACAGCAAAAACTTCGCGATTGGCTGCGCCCAGCCTCAGCAATTGTAAAACCAGCCGATCTTAAAACATCGCGAGGAGGTTGATAAATCTGATTATACCTGCCTAGATAGCAGGAATCATGATAGGAAACTTTTTTTGCAGAATTTCCCTGAAGTGAAATTCTTTCTTCATGCAGTAATTTTTGTAAAAATTCTGTATGGTGATACACTTCAAATTGACCACCAAATTGCGGGTACTCATTTTTTATCGTATTATAGCAATGAGGACAAATGGAGATAATCTTACGAACACCATACTGCTTCATTGTATCCACATTCGCCTGCGCAAAAGATTGAAACAAATATTCATTTCCTCCTCTGCGTGCACTATCACCACTACATCTCTCTTCCGTTCCCAAAATTGCAAATGAGACCTTGGCCATTTTCAATATTTTTACGAATGCAACGGAAACTTTTTTGGCTCGATCGTCATATGAACCAGCACAACCTACCCAAAATAGATATTCAGCATCAGGTTGCTCTTTATATAAAGGAACATCCAACCCAATCGCCCAGTCAGCACGCCTATCGGCACTTAAACCCCATGGATTATTCTGATTCTCCATGTTTGTAAAAGTATTCTGCAACTCCGGAGAAAAATCGGCATCTATGAGCACTTTTGCACGTCTGGTATCTGTTAGTTTCTCCATAGGATTATTGCCAACTGGACAGGCCTGAACGCAGGCCATACATGTAGTACAGGACCACATCGTTTCATCTGAAATATAATCAGGGGATAATGGTGCGTTATATTCCACCTGGTTGTCATTGCCAGCTTTTGTAGTTTGGTAGCCTGGCAAATAGTGAAGAGCAGCCTTCCTAACATTGATAATAACATTCTTTGGGTTCAATGGTTTTCCTGTTGCAAAAGCCGGACACTGCTCAGTACAACGTCCACATTCAATACAAGCAAAACCATCTAAAAGTTCTTTCCAGGTATAATCCTGAACATTCTTTACTCCCCAGACCGCATTTTCAGCTTCAAGATTGATAAAACTCATTTGCCCATGAGGCTTCATTCTGGATAAGAAAATATTAATTGGTGCGAAGAGCAAATGCACATGCTTGATATGGGGTACGACTGCTGCAAAACCAAGCACAGCAATAGCGTGAACCCACCATCCAAAAGCTTGCACACCTTTAACAAATTCTGCATTTGTGCTATCTAAAAATGATGCTATAAAAATTCGAACCGGACTGCCAATAGCGTTATTAGAAAGAGCAAATGTTGCTGACTCCATGAGCATTCCGGAAAGCATATGAATCGTAATCATGCCTAAGGCCAGCAGCGATTGCCAGGAGGGACGGTCAAGAGCAGGGGATTTTGCTACATATCGCCTGTATCCAAAAAAAACAATCCCCGCTAAAACAAAGACCGAAAAAAAATCGATTGTATAGGCATACACCTGCGCTGTGACATAGAACTTTGGATCCAGAAAAAAAGGTAGGTGAAAGCCATCAACGTAGGCCTCGACAAATTGATTTAAGGTAGTTAAAGAATAAACAAGGAAACCATAATAGATAAATAGATGGGCTATTCCCCGTACAGGCTCCCGAAAAACCTTTTTTTGCAAAACTACATGAGAAAAGAACAGGGAGAGCCTCGTGCCTAGATTTCGATCCAGGGATTCCGGCTGGGCTTTACGAATTAACTGTAACCGATAGAATATTCCATAAGAAAAAGCTCCCATGCCCGCCAAAAACAGGATTGAAAAAAGAATCTTTCCAGTTGTCGTTAATGGTTCCGCTAACATCCTAATTCCTTTAATTGTATTTATTTAATAAATTACCGTTCCTAGCATCTTCTGGTGCAAATTCGCCTGTTGAATGAGAAATGAGTAGTAGTCATTTTCGATACTTCTTGCCAATCGGGCATAATAACCAAAAAATAATTCAAGTACCATGACTTTGCTGCGCAAATCTGTAATTTCACCAACCTTCAGCTTATAATTATCCTGGGGAAGGATAAAATCTTTAAAGTCCACTACGAGATCATCAAGACTGGCATCTGCTGGAGTGTTATCATAGATAAAAGTTTTTTGAAATCCATTTCCGCCATAATCCTGACGATCTTCGACAATAAACTGAATCGACTTAATCTTGCCACCTTCAATAGTTAAGACAGCTTCTTCACGTTTTTTCCAATATTTTTTATCGGGATTGGAAAATGGATATTGGTTAATATAATAATGTATCTTTTTATCTGGATATTTTTGTTCTAATTTCGGAATAAAGGGGGCAATTTTTTTGAGCGACTCATCCACCAATCCGGTTAATTCCGTTATCCTTTTTTGGTGGATCTCCTGGTACGCCTTCATATCGCCCTTGGACTCTATGCTTTTTTCTTTATCCTGACTGAAAACCAAAGAAATGCCAGCAAATATGAAAAAGAGCAATAAAACAACCCGAATCAAACTGGTTAGCTTTATCATAGTAATCACTCCAATATTAAAAATACAATTTTATCTTACTTTTTTGTAAAAACAGATCCGCTTTATAAAAATGTCAATGAACATACAACTCTTTCTTGAATAATCTCGAAGAGCTTTGATTTTTTTATGATCCATTCGCGCTGAAAGCAATCCTCATTATTTTCGCATTTCTCTCTCGAATCCAATTCTGGCTAACCATAGGATGTACTTCATCGATGTCAGTCTCCTCAAAACCAAATTGCTTGAAAAACTGTGTAGCTCTTGTAGTACTTAAATAAAGAGTGGATAGGGTCTGTTTTTTCGCTCTTGAGATGATAAATTCTACTAACTTCTTTCCTACGCCCAAGTGGCGGTACTTGGCTTCAACAACCAAGGCAGCTAATTCGGCTACCCCATCCTTTTCGAAAGAGTGCAGCGCAATGGATCCACAAATTTTTCCTTCCAACTCAAAAACAAAAAAATCATCAATTTTTTTTGCGAAGTCCTCTTCTTGACGAAGACGAAACTCGCCAAGCTGATTTGCATTTTGCATCATTTCCATAATTTTGGGGATATCCTGAATCGTAGCTGAGCGGACAAATCGATAGGAATCTCCACTGATAAGAAGCCCGGCTCCGGTTTGTGTGAAGAACTCGCGAATTAACCCATCCTGTTCTGTTCCTAAAATAAAGTGAGCCCTTTCCACTCCATTAGCACAGGCCATGAGTCCGGCACGTAATCGTTCACTTCGCAATGCTGGCCACTTTTGTTGATTCTGTTTGATCAGCTCCTCCAATTCGGCCAACTCTAAAGCATTCGCCGAAGAAGAGAGATTCGTGTAATCATCTTCCAGCAATAAAACCAGTTTTGACGCTTGCAAAGAGACGGCAACCTGCGAAGCAAGCTCAACTGATCGTACATTATAAGCCTGCCCCTGTGCATCAAACCCAATAGCCGATAGAATGGGAATATATTGCAAATCCAATAGTTCTTGAATTCTTTGAGAATAAATCTTTTCAACCTGTCCACTTCTTTGGTAATCAATGCCACCAATTACACCCAAAGGTTTAGCCTTAAAAAAGGGGCCTGAGACTGTTTTCAGCATTAGACCCGTTGAAAATGTATTGCTTAGATATTGTCTTATCAAATAGGTTAATTTTTCTGATTCCAATATCGCAATCTCTAAAATCTCTAAATTGGTGATTCTATAATTTCCCTGCTCTTCAAAAGCAATACCACTCTTCGTCGCTTGTAGATTTATCTGATATCTAGAGCCATGGACAATCACAGTACGAATACTCAAACTGGAAAGAATAGCAATTTGTTGAGCAAAGTTATTCAGATCCATTAATTCCAAAGCAGCACCGCTAACAAAGATCACCACAGTTTTTCCTTGAAATTTCGGCACATACCTCAAGATATCACTCAGATTCAATTCCATTTTATGTTGCATACGATCACCCAGGCATTTTCCATTCTTGCTATTCCAACAAATACCATTTTGTCATTTTTGCAGTAAATACAAATAAAGCTTGGCATAAATCTGATCCAATTTTTTTTACTACAATAGCTAAAAGAAATTGGTATTTCCGTTGGCTTCTTCCTAGAATACTAACTTCACTGGAATTGTATCGCCATTCTTCGTAGAATAAAATTATTTGCTAACAAAATTGGAAACTTTCTATGCGTAAAACATCATCTGATTTAGGAACCTTTACAATTAAAGAGTTTTTGGAGAATGTCCACCTTCTCCAAATTGGTCGAAAACGTAAAATCTATCTCATCGGAACAGCCCATATTTCAGAGGAGTCAGTCAAGCTAGTAGAAAGGGTAATCAATAAAGTAAAGCCAGATACAATTTTTCTGGAACTAGATAGCGACAGGTTTCAGGCAATTGAAAATCAAGATAGATACAATAATCTGGATCTCATATCTATCATCCGCCAAGGTCAGCTTTTTTTTCTAATAGGGCAGTTTATTCTATCCTCTTTTCAAAAACGGATGTCAGAGCAAACAGGCGTTGAACCAGGTAGTGAATTTAAAAAAGCCATTCACTTAGCCCACCAACTGGAATCACGAATCGTATTATCGGATAGAAAAATTGCCGTTACTCTGAAACGGGCCTGGAGGATGACATCATTTTGGCGTAAGGTGAAACTTTTTGTTTCTATTATGTTCTCTGGTGAAGAGAAGATTGGAAAACAGGAGATCGAATCCATGAAAGAGATGGATGCCATCAGTGAATTAGTTGAAAATTTCGCTTCAGAACTACCAGAAATAAAAAAAGTACTGATCGATGAACGAGACACATATTTGGCTCACTCCTTGGCTCAGGAAGAGTGTAAAATTGGTGTTGCTGTGGTAGGTGCAGGTCATGTGCCAGGAATATTAAAAAAAATCAATTCCAATATCTCATCCCGCGAGATTGAAGATATTACACATATTCCAGATCCATCTTCTATAGGGAAATGGTTGTCATGGCTTATACCAGCCCTAATCTTTTTCATCTTTATTGGCGGCTTTTTTCAAGGCGAATATAATAAACTATTTGATGCTTTTTATGTCTGGGTATTTGTAACAGGTATGCTCTCAGCGCTGGGAACATTAATAGCCCTTGGACACCCTATTACAATTTTAGCTGGTTTTCTTGCCGCTCCCGTTACTACACTGCATCCAGCGATTGGAGTGGGTATGGTTACAGCAATTGTGCAAGCTTTTTTGGTAAAGCCAAGAGTAATGGATTTGAAAGAACTTTCAAATTTTAAGGTTTCTCTGCGAAACATTTATAAAAACAGGGTAACAAAGATTTTTCTTATATTTCTGCTCTCTTCCCTGGGGGCATCAGCGGGTACATTTATCGCCCTACCTTACGTTACAAAAATTCTCTTCTAAAGTTTTTCCCTTGCTTCTCTTTCTTTAAAAGCGTACAACCAGTAGAGGCAATTGAATCTGGAAAGATTCGGAGGAGTGATAACTTACCTTCTGTTTTGCCATTTCGTCCTGATATTGGTTCTGCTGCTGATACGCGTGCATTCCCTTCCATGCCACAGAAAAAGATATGACTCCTCCCCCGAGAAGAACCCCCCAGATGTGGCTTGGATTGAATTGAAATACCCCGGACTGCTGGTTACTGAGTCCGTACAACTGTAATACAGCAAAAACGGAAGCAACACTAAACGGATAAGAAACGAGAAATAAAATCTCAAATCTGCGCAATGGGCTTTCTCGTGTTTCGAATGGATTCTGATCACTCATATTCTCCGATATCGGGGGCAAGGAGGAGGCCAAGGCAATAGAACAATCGGCTTGATCCTCTATTAGATGAAAATGTGCCATCAGGGAATTCTGAAAAACAGCCCAAAAAACGATAAATAGAAAAACTCTCATTACATTAAAACTTCCTCTTTCGTTTCTCTGCTAGTTCTTGGCAAATTTTTCCGGGTAAAGAAAATGCAGTTTCCGTTTTGTCGACTGTGGCTGGACATCTTCTGCTGTCATAATTGCTTTGTCAGCGCTCGTATGACATTGACAGATGCATTTCACGCTTTTCTTTAGAATTTTACGAAGCAGCACCTCAGCATTTTGAGAATTCTTATGCAGATATTCAATAACTTTATCAGTTGAGACCGCTTCCTCATTTTCACGCCAACAATCATAATCCGTTACCATACATATCGTATTGTAACAAATACCCGCCTCTCTGGCCAACTTGGCCTCTGGAAGGACAGTCATATTGATTACTCCAGCACCCCAGGAACGGTAGAGATGACTTTCCGCTCGTGTTGAAAATGCAGGACCTTCCATGCAAACCGCAGTTTCATGCGTATGAAAAGGAATTGTGGTTTCCTGTGCCGCTTCTTCAACCAAGGAGGCATTTTTTATACAAAAAGGATCTGCAAAACTAACATGGCCAACAATACCATCTCCAAAAAAGGTTGAAGGTCTCTGCTTCGTCCGATCGATAATCTGATCCAGCAAGACAAAATCCATAGGAGCCAACTCCTCTTTCAATGATCCTACAGCGCTGAACGCAAAAATCTGCTCTACACCAATCGATTTCATCGCGGCGATATTTGCCTGCCACGGAACTTCTGATGGTAAAAATCTGTGTCCCTTACCATGTCTGGCGAGAAAAGCAATTTTTTGATTATCCAATTCAATAATGCGAATCGCATCAGAAGGATTTCCCCAGGGCGTCGAGATATCTAACTCGCGAATCAATTTTGCGCCCTCGATATTATAAAGACCACTTCCGCCAATCACGCCTAAAAATAGACCTTCTTCCTTCATTGCTTCTCCTATTAACTATACGTTTCTTCTGCAGCGGGAAATTTTCCAGTATTCAAATCCTCCAAATAGGAAGATAGACCCTCCAGAATCATGTTTCTGGCATTTCCGTATCTCCTAACAAAACGAGGAACTTTTTCATAAAAACCCATCATATCATGAAACACCAGCACTTGGCCATCAGTACCGGAACCTGCTCCAATTCCAATAGTAGGAATTCTTAGTTTCTGACTGATTGAATCAGCAAGCTCTGCATTCATTCCTTCTAATACCACAGCAAAACAACCCGAAGCTTCTAAAAACTGTGCATCCTCCAAAAGAATTTTTTTCTCTTCGTTGCTCTTTCCTTGAATTTTATACCCACCCATCAAATTGATCGACTGTGGAGTCAATCCGAGATGACCCATGACCGGAATTTGTGCCCTATGCATTGCAGGAAGAACATCCTTTAATACGGAATAGCCACCTTCGATTTTAATAGCATCCGCTCCTCCCTCCTGGATAAAACGGCCTGCGTTTCTAACTGCATCCAAAGAATTTACTTGATAACTCAAATAGGGCATATCTGCGATAAGAAGACTTTTGGAAATTCCTCTTTTTGCAATTTTTGTATGGTAAACCATTTGATCCATGGTTACCTGTAATGTATTTTCTAGACCGGCAATGACATTCCCAAGACTATCGCCTACGAGTACTACAGGAATGCCGGCCTCCTCAAGCAACGAGGCTGTTAAAAAGTCGTATGCGGTTACTACTGCAATTTTCTCGCGGGCTTCCTTCATTTTTTGTAATGTTGAAGGCCAAATTTTCCTGGGAAGTTTTGAACTCTTATCTGATATTTTTTCTTGTGTGCTCATTGACAATTCTGTCTCATCATGAAATTTCATCCTGCCGACATTGCAAGTCATGCCGACAGGATCAATATTCAATCAATCATTTTTATTATTTTGTGGTACTTTTGGAACAAAAATCACATTATTGGCAATGACCTTAATTTTGGATTTTTTATGTCCATCCTTATCCTCCCATCTCTCCTGACGAAGAGTGCCTTGAACTATCACCCTATTTCCCTTATTTAACTGCTCAAAGCACGCTTTGGCTTTGTTATTCCAGGTTTCTACATCAATAAAAGAAACAGAATCACTACCATGATTTACAGCAATACTGAAATGACCAACAGTTTTACCTGTTTTTGTTTCAATTAACTGAGGTTTATGCACAACGCGACCATCTATGATTGTCATGCTCAAAGAGTGATACAGAGAATTTGATTTACCTTCTGGCTGGCTTACAGGGTTTTCTGTACTGGCGGGAGCCGCTTGGTGATTCCAGGCCATTTGGGATTCATACGCTTTCATTTTTTATCTCCTTAAAAAAAGTAAATTTAATCTTTACAAGAGACAAAAGATCAAACAAGGTACATTTGTCCCAAATCGTTGAAAAAAGGTTACTTATGAAGTTTTTCGTTACGTTTTTATTCAGTATCCAACTGCTTTTTATCAACCAACCCATCTTTTCACGAACCAACCAAAATCTCTTGGGTGAAAATAATGGTTTTTTTGCAGGCATTACCCAAAATCAATTTCAGATCAAAGATGGCGGGATTGTTCAGGGTCATGGATGGCAAGCTGGCATTATACAAAAAACAGAAAAGAGAGGTTATGGATTTCTAACAGGATTACTCTATTTTGATTATATTAAAGCGGAAGGGCAACATCCCTCTGCTGGAAATATCGTTTTTTCCTCTAGTGATATTGTCTTTTCACTCTGGTTAACACAAATCTGGCGTGAAAACTCCTCCTTTGCTCCCATGATAAGTGCAGGACCAGCTTTCGTATTTAAAATTAATTCTGAAGTTGAGACAGATAATGCGGTTTTCAAATATACAGACGTAGCTCTAGATTTTAAGGGGCAATTAGCTATGGGCGCTTATATAAAAGTTAACAAGGGCTTATACCTTCTCCCCCAAATATTCTTTGGTTACAATCTTTATAATAATAATAAATTTTCTGAAATATGGGATGTACGACAAGAGATCAATTATGGCATTCAGTTTGGGCTCATCTACTCAACAGACTATTGAAAAATTGTAACCTTCGTTATATCCTTATTTTGAAAATTTCAAAATATGCCGATATTGGAATTAAGAAGACTTTTTTAGACCTTACTTTGCATAATTATTTAAAGGTATAGATTCATGGGCGATAGTGCACTTTCCCAAGAGGATATCGATAATCTGCTTGGCGGTGGATTTGATGATTCAGATATCAATTCACAAACAACCTTATCCAACGATACATCAGATAGTCAAGATTCCATTTTTGATGGACTTGACTCGCTCATTGGCGGTGGCACGCCAGAAACAAAGCCATCGAATCCCGCTGTATCCAAAGGATCGGATCCCGGAAAAGCTTCATCATCAAAAAAGATTCTATCAAACATGGAAAGTCAGGGAAATCTATCCCTTTTACTCAATGTTGTCATCAATATCAATGTAGAACTGGGTAAGAAATCTCAAATGATCAAAGAAATTTTAGCGCTTGGGGAAGGATCTATCATTGAGTTGGATAAAGCTGCTGGAGATCCAGTAGATATACTTGCCAATAATCGTCATTTAGCCAAAGGCGAAGTCGTTGTTGTTGATGAGCAATTTGGGGTCAGGGTGACAGAAATGGTTGACCCATTAAAAATCGAATAATTTCCAAGATTCACCTTTTTCCTGTCCAGATGCTTTTTTCCCCATCGCTAATCATCATACCCGAAATCGACCTTCCTTCATCGTAAATTCGTCCAGAATACTCTTGACGAAAAAAATGAGGCGCACCAACTCTTTTCATTTCCTGAGAGTTACTGACTGAACGAACAAAACTAAAATTACTACCGTTAAATTGTACATTTTTCAGCAACTCTAGTTTACCCTTCGCCCATTGAGGAAAACGAATTGTTCCTATCAGTTTTTCCTGGTATATTCCAAAGTAAATCTGACCAGAATGCCCTTTAACATGAATCGTATAATAACCGAGATATTTTTGAGGAGGTAATGCTTTTTTGTCTCCTTGGCGCGAACTTGGCTCTATTGGGTCAGTTATTGGCTGCGGATCTACTTTGTGAATCCATGGTTTCATGGAGGCGATGGAAAGTGCCGAAATTTTCTCCTTTTTTCCAATAACTCTTGTTTGATTCGCTTTCTTTTCGTTTACACTTTTGTCACTAAGTCTTCTAACTAGGATGTTCTCTTCATCTTGTTCCAAAATTTCAGCTGCATAGAAAAAACCATCCTTATCTTGAATCATTACTTGAAGACCCTTTCCAGAGTAGCGAAAACAACAAAGAACAAAAAGCAGAACCATTCCAGAACCAAGTACAAGGAGCGCACTATAAAGAAAAATGGATTTTCTCTTTCTCAGTAAAGTTTCACTATCAGAAGCAAACGGCAATGAAAGCTGCTGCCCTCTTAACCTTTTGCTGCGTATTGGATCGATAATCTTCCTTAGCCATTCCACTGGTTTTTTTTTAATCCCTTTATTTTTTTAAAGGATCTTCCCCTGTTGTATATCGGTGCAGGCAAACGTTAAAGTATTCACATGATAAACAATAGGGATCAGATTGGGAAAAGTCTTCCTTTGAACAAATATTTTTATGGTTTTTCTCTGGTACAGAGTTAACAAGAAAAGCTAAAAATTTTTCTTCACTATCCAATAGCTTCTCTTTGCCTCTATCTTTTTTTTCCTTAATTATAGCTGCATTGCGAATATTTTCTTCACGAACATGTTTATCTGTTTTTTCCTTAATCTCTTCAACCTTCTTTTTCAACTCTCCGATCAATTCTCGAGCTGCGTTTGCTTTGTTTTTACTGTTGGGAAATAGGTATTGTCTCTTAAATAAAACAAAGTAAAAAAGACCGAATAATAGACCACCAAGATGACCAATGTGAGAGATATTACCGCCTGTTGCTGACAATGTCATAAAAAATTCAAAGGATCCGAAGACAATCACCGCATATTTTGCTTTCATCGGTATTACAAAAAAAAGAAGAATTTCTGCGTTGGGATAAATTAAACCAAATGCCAATAACAAAGCATAAATCGCTCCGGATGCACCAATGGTAAGGCTTGCAGGAGCCTGAAAAATATTTAATACCAAAATAAATAAACCTGCTCCCAGGCCAGCAAAGAGGTAGTATTTTAAAAAAGTTTTTCCTCCCCACTCTTCCTCAATTGCCAGGCCAAAAATCCATAGCAGATACATGTTGAACAAAATATGTAGAAAGCTTGTCTGGCTATGCAAAAACATATAGGTAAAAATTTGCCAGATGGAATACTCGGAAATAATCCTTATCGGAATTAATCCTAAATAAGTTTCTAAATGAATCCCCCAAAGATTACTTGAAGCAATTTGCGCTAAGAAAAATGCAATATTTATAAACAATATCTTAGCAACCCAGCTTTCTGCTAGGTTTGATGAATTTGAAGAAAAATTCATATTCGTTCCTAAATCTTCCTTGTTACTTATAATTCAGTATATGATTTTCCAAAATATGGAAACCAGCAGATTGAGATATTTTTTTCCTGTTTTCTGGCGATAACTCCAGACTAACTTTTCCAAACGCACTGATATCCTTTTCAATCAACTGGATCATAGAAGGCAAGACCTCTTTTTCCAACCGACACTTTTCGGTCAAACTTATATGAATTTGAAATTGTTTGTTTTTATTCTGACGATTTTCCTCTTGCCACATTGGATAAATTTTCTGCTTAATCATTGTGAGTATCTGTTGAGAAACATTTAACTGATTTACAGAAAACCAATCTCCCTGCACATATAATTTATGATTGTGAAAATTAACATGTTCATCAAAAATCTTGACAATTTCATCATCAGCAATGATCTCTTCGTTTGAAATACGAAAAAAAAGATGAACAGAATTCTCAATAGCTAAGTTAGCACTAGCAATGGGTTCTACAGCATTCGGAGATTCTTGCTTGATTGGAGTTTTCTTTGCACTGCTGGCATTTCTGGCAGCTATGGCCACAACATCCTGAATTTTATGAATCTGCCCCTGAATCACACTATCAATAGGTCGAAAGATATAATCAAAAGTAAAATAATGTTTAGCGACTTCCGGATTATTTGCATAATGCTGAATGATAGAATTAATTTTCTCGTTATCTGTTCTCATGATTTTAAACAGATAATGGGGGGATGATTTAAAAATTTTCAGATGCTTCTCCTGGGATTCATCTCCAATCAAAACAATTTGATTGCTTTCCCTTTTCAATTCTTTGCCCTGGAGAAGAACAGCATAGGCTATTAAAAAAGTTCTTAAAAGTTTGCGTTGATCCTGATCCACAATATTCTTTGAGCCTAAATTGATTGTATAGTCCAAAACCAGAAGATCAGGTATTCCATTTTTTTTATAAACCCAGAAAACGCAGCCCGCACACCTGATGTATTTCCATGGCTTTCAATGTTCAATCGAATACTATTGATATCGCTTAGTAAGGGCTCCTTTTCCATCTCAAGCCCATGCTGCTGCAATGAGGACTTGAAATAACGTACCAACGAGGATGCTTCAGTTATGATGATATTTTTGCCCATTTTGCCGTAAACGCTTTTGAGGTATCACATATTTGAATTGATTTTATCCACTCTCCGCCCTTGTAGTGAAAAATAAAGAACTATTTTCTAATAATGATTCATTCACCCTAAAAACTTTATGGAATCCAAATTGCACTTATCAGACAAACTCTCCAAAATTACAGGAATTGGCTCTAAGAAAGAGTCTGTTTTTAGCAAACATGGCATTGAATCCATTCAGGATTTAATCCTATTTTTCCCAAGAACTTATTTAGATCTTTCAAAAAAAATAAAAATTGCAGAAATCCAAGATAGCGAATGGATCACTATTGTCGCTGAAATTTTAAGGAGTTCTATTATTGGAAACTATCGCAACAAGCGTAGATTGGTCGTGGAATTATGGGACGGTACCCAGATTGCTCTCGCAGTTTTTTTTCATAACATCGATTTTTTTGTGAAAAAACTAATCAGCGGAAAAACGTTTATTATATCCGGCAAGCCGTCCATGTTTCAGAAACGGTGGCAATTTATCCATCCAGAAATGGAAATATTAGAGGAAGGCAAGGGCACGCCCCTTCATACCGGTCGTATAGTTCCTATATACTCTTTATCTGAAGAGATGAGGCTTTCTGGAATCAGTAGCAGATTTATCCGTCAAGCAATCGCCAATATCTATTCTACAGGGTGCCTAATTCCAGATCCCTTTTACGAAGAGATCAGTAAAAAAAATAACTTCCTACATATAAGCGATGCCATACAGCAACTACATTTTCCCGAACATTTTGACGCAATTCAAAAAGCTGAAAGAACGATAGCATTTTATGAATTTCTCGCTATGAATATAAGACTTGAAAAGCATAAAGAAAAAAGAAAAGCAAATGGGAAAACGCGCGATTACGGCAGAGGTTTGCAAGCGTCGCAAGCCTTTATCCAATCGCTACCTTTTCCCCTAACTGCTTCCCAGGAGAAAGTTATCTCTGAAATTCAACAAGATTTAATAAATAACGCACCTATGCTGCGACTATTGGAGGGAGACGTTGGATCAGGAAAAACTGTCGTCGCCCTTGCTGCAATGATCTTGGTTGCTGAGTCTGGATACCAGGCTGCCCTTTTAGCGCCTACAGAAATTCTCGCCCGTCAACACTTCAAGACCTTTTTACAATTATACGGTGATCATTTCCTTTCTGTGACTTTACTAATTGGCGGACACCAGCAGGACAAGGAAAAACATAAGCAAGATATTCAACTAGGTATTTCAAAAATCATCATCGGTACCCATTCTCTACTGGAGAAAGACATTTCATTTCAGGAACTAGGCTTGATAGTCATTGACGAACAGCACCGCTTCGGCGTAGAGCAGCGACATACAATCATAAACAAAGGAATCCACACGGATTGCCTGCTAATGACAGCCACGCCTATTCCGCGCTCTTTATCTCTCTCCTTATTTGGCGAAATGGAACTATCTATTTTAAATGAAAAACCGATCAATAGACCAACAGTACAAACGCTCCTTTTTTCGAAAGCTAAAAGCCAGGGGGTTTTTAACTCCATTCACAAATATCTCGGCTTGGGCCAGCAGGTTTTTTGGATTTATCCCATTATTGAAGAGTCGGAAACTATCGATTTGGATTCTGCCATGAAAGGTTATGAAAACCTAAGAGGGGAAATATTTCCTGATACAAAAATTTGTCTACTGCATGGCCGTTTGTCTGCCCTAGAAAAGGAATCTGTAATGCAATCCTTTTTAAATGGGTATTGCCAGATTCTTGTAAGCACAACAGTTATTGAAGTAGGCGTAGATATTGCCAATGCTTCCATTATCGTAATCGAGCATCCAGAGAGGTTTGGATTAGCACAACTGCACCAGCTACGCGGTCGGGTTGGCAGGGGCAACTCTGCAGCATTCTGCATTCTTCTTTTACCCGAAAACTTGAACCCTCTGACCAAAATCCGACTTGAAGAATTCGCAAAATCCAATGATGGCTTCCTGATAGCAGAAATGGATTTACGATTGCGTGGTCCCGGTGATTTTTTTGGAACTCGTCAGCACGGACTGCCCAATTTCCGAAAAGCAAATATAGTAACTCATGGCAAAGAACTTCTTTTATCCAAAGAAATTGCTCAATCAATGGATATAAAAAACGATCGACGATTTGACAATTGGTTGTTTTTCGAGAAAACCCTGACTCCAAATCAAAATATTCCCGGAGAAATGATTCATTAATGTTTCAATTTTTTCCTTTTTTTGGTATTATTGAAAATAGAATAAATAAGATAATTCGGATTAGATGTTTCACGTGAAACATCTAATCCGAATCTATACAAAGGTTACATGACAACAACCCCAAAATACATAGCTATCGGTGATATACATGGACATATTCGAAAACTCGATAATCTTCTCCAGTTAATTAAACCAAAATTAACCCCTAAAGATACGTTACTATTCTTAGGTGATTACATTGACAGGGGGCCGGCCAGCAAAGAGGTCATTGATAGATTATTGCAGGTACAAAAAGAACGACCCAACACTGTATTTCTTAAAGGGAACCATGAAGACATGCTGTTGGACTACCTGTCTCTCGGGGGAAAAAACGGAGGTTCGTTTGTTTTTAACGGTGGGGCAGAAACCCTTCGCTCCTATGGGGGACGGAACCAAATTCCCTATGATCATATCCTTTTTTTTCAAAAATTACAACATTTCTTTGTTTGTCCAGAATATCCATACATTTTTGCCCATGCGGGTATTCGACCAGGTATACCTTTAGACACATCTGCGAAAGAAGATCTACTCTGGATACGGGAAGACTTTCTCTCCTTTCAGGGCAAATTTCCCGAAGGCAGAATTGTAGTGTATGGCCATACACCATATAGGTCAGGCACTGTCTCTCGACAAAAAAATAAAATCGGCATTGATACTGGCGCTGGGTATACTGGCCCTTTGACTGCTATTATATTACCAGAAGAGGAAATAATTCAGGCCTATTAATTTTCCCTACTATAGCTATAGATCCAGATTCTTTACTTTGGCTGCATTTTCTTCGATAAATTTTCTTCTTGGTTCTACTTGGTCACCCATTAAAATGCTGAAAGTTTCATCTGCCTCAACAAGATCATCCATTGCTACCCGCAATAACGTTCTATTTTCGGGATTCATTGTTGTTTCCCATAATTGCTCCGCATTCATTTCACCCAATCCTTTGTATCGTTGAATAGAATACTTCTTGTCCTTTATCTGTCCGATTATCTTATCTCTCTGATTATCACTATAAGCATAATAAACTTCCTTCTCCTGCTTAATTGCATAGAGCGGAGGCTGTGCAATATATAAAAATCCTTTTTCTACTAACTCCTGCATGTACCGAAAAAAGAATGTTAGAATTAGTGTTCTAATATGCGATCCATCAACATCGGCATCTGTCATAATGACAATCTTATGGTACCTGGCTTTATCCGCATCAAAATCATCCTTGCCGACTCCGGTACCCATTGCTGTTATAATAATTTTTATCTCCTCATTGGATAAAATTTTATCAAGTCGCGCTTTTTCCACATTTAAAATTTTACCTTTTAGCGGAAGGATTGCCTGAAATCGTCGATCTCTGCCCTGCTTGGCAGTGCCGCCAGCGCTATCACCCTCAACAAGAAAGATTTCTGATTTGGCCGGATCTCTTTCAGAACAATCTGCAAGTTTTCCCGGCAAAGAATCACCCTCCAAAGCACCTTTTCTTCTAGTGAGGTCCTTTGCTTTTTTTGCGGCCAAACGTGCCTGAGATGCTAAAACAGCCTTGTCCAATATTTTTTTAGAGTAGGTAGGGTTTTCTTCAAAAAATAGCGATAAATTTTCATAGGTAATGGATTCAACAATGCCTTTTACCTCTCCATTGCCTAATTTCATTTTTGTTTGGCCTTCGAATTGGGGATTAGGTATTTTTACGCTTATGATTGCAACCAGCCCTTCGCGAACATCATCACCCGTTAATCCCCCTGCTACCTTTTTTTCATAACCCAATTTTTTTACCTGGTCATTGATAGATCTAGTTAGCGCGGATCGAAAACCAATTAAATGAGTTCCGCCCTCTTTTGTGTTTATATTATTTGCAAAGGTAAAAAGGATTTCTGATATAGAGTTGTTGTAATCGATGGCAATCTCGACGTTGACTTGATTACGGGTATCTTCAAAATATATTGGCTTTTTAAGGACGGGTTCTTTCGCCTCATTTAAATGTTCTACAAATTGAACAATCCCTCCTTTGTAGCTAAAATCATGCTCCTTTTGCGTTTTTTCCTCTTGAAGAACAATTCTAAGTCCCATATTAAGAAAAGCCAATTCTCTTAGTCTAGTTGCAAGAATATCAAAAGAAAAATCTACTGTATCAAAGATGCCTGCATCCGGCTTGAATTTTATTACAGTTCCGGTTTTTTTAGCTGTTCCAATTTTTTTTAATGGTCCAAGTGGAGTACCTTTTTCATATTTCTGCTGAAAAATTCCACCATCACGATATACAGTTACTTCAAGCCATTCTGATAATGCGTTTACGACACTAACCCCAACACCATGCAAACCACCGGATACTTTATAGGCATCATTGTCAAATTTTCCGCCCGCATGCAATTTAGTTAGAACTAATTCGACTGTTGAAATTTTATATTGATGGTGTTCTTCTACAGGAATACCCCGACCATTATCGCGAACCTCAATTGTGCCATCTAATCCAATGATTACATCTACTTGGTTGCAATAACCTGCTAAAGCTTCATCTACAGAGTTATCTACAACTTCATAAACAAGATGATGCAATCCAAGGGATGTTGTAGAACCAATATACATGCCAGGTCTTTTGCGCACTGCCTCCAGACCTTCTAATACCTGTATACTAGATGAACTATACTCTTTTTTTTCTGACATTGATCTCTCCTAAATTGACCCCGGATTCTTTGATTATTTTTTCAAATTGATTATAATATCTTTTTATTAATGTCCGACTTTGAATATTACTTAGCACAGAAAAATTATCATCAAAAAGAAAGATTGAATTTGCATCTTCAAATTTTTCCTCTTCATCTTCATCAAAAAGATCAGGGAATACACCCTCATTCTCTTCACTCTGTTCCAAGGATAATTTTTCAAATATTCCAATCATGCCATTGGTTGATATGGTCTTTTTTCGACCAATATGGATGAAGCGTAACATAAAATAAAGAAGTAGCGGTCTAATAAAAATAGTCTCTCCACAAAATAATAATCAATAGAAATGCACAACTTTAAATTAAAGGTATCTACTCTTTAATATGAGATGCTATTGTGAATAGTGCCTTTTGCAACTTTTCATCTTTAATTGATAGCAACAGCTTTTGTATCTCTTCTGAGACAGGATTTGGCTCTGAGGAATAAAGGGTCTGTTGTGGCGTAGAAGTCATCTCATTTGTTAGTGGATGATGCAATTGTTCTCGTTCTAATAATAATTTTTGGAGGAGATCTGAGTTCACAAAAAATTGTATTTTTGAAACGTGAATACCTAAAGGATTAATTTTTTTTTGAATAGAGGAAAGGATCTCAGCTTTTTGAAAATTTATCTCAGTTGACCAGGTGCTATCCTGAGCTACGATACGCAAAACCAATTCCTTACTTTTCTCAAAAAGATAAGGTGCCGTATGCATCGAAAAAGGAGGAACTAATATTTGACTCCAAATCGAATTTAAATATTGAAGCGTTAGTTTATCTAATTTCTTTGATGGTAGAAATTGTATAAGCTGATTTGGTACTGTTTTCATACTTCGATTACTTGATTTGCCTGAGATCCTTGTAAAATTTTCCTAACTTCAAATAGGTCAACCTGATGATTCATACTTTTCCAGGATCCTTGGATATTTTCAAAATGAGTCGTAGTAATGAGACACTGCCCTTTATTGCGTAAAATTTCAAAGAAAAAATCCTTTCTATAAGCATCTAACTCAGTTAATACGTCATCAATAAGCAAAATCGGTTCTTCGTTTCGATTATTTCGTAAAAAGGAATACTCGGATAACTTTAAACATAGAACCATTGTTCGCTTTTGTCCCTGTGATGTGCTAAATTGAGCCGGCTTTTGATTTAAAAAAAGGGCGTAATCATCTTTATGCGGACCAAATTGAGTATTCCCATTTCGAATATCAATTTCGAAATTTTGCTCTAAGATAGATAAAAACATATCTTTGCATTGATTTTCATTATCAATATCACAATTGGATAACAACCAATTCGAAATATATTTTATGGTAACGCTTTCATTTTGTAAGGATATCGCATTATAAAAGTCTCTAAAATAATCGATAATCTTATCAACGAAGACAAATCTGGCCTTAATAAGCTGATAAGCTGACTCTGCCAGCAATCTATCCCAGACATGCAAACTGTTTTTATCTTTATGATTTGCAAAATTTTTTAATAGTGCATTTCTCTGCTTTAAAGTGTGGTTAAAGGAGATTAAAGAATTTAAATAGGAATGATTTGAAGATTTTGAAAGAATATTATCTACAAACTTTCTTCTCAAAGCTGGGGTTCCATCAATGAGTTGTAAATCTCCAGGAGAAAAAACAACCCCTAGAAATGACCCATAAAAATCTTTTACTTTTTCTATTTCATTTTGATCAAAAGTTAATTTTTTTCCAAATTGCAAAGAAAATCCCACTGATATTTTATGACTATCACTCATATTATCTACAATTTCAGATTGTATAAAATAAGAATCCGCTCCTTCCTTAACCAATCCCGAATTTCTGGCACCACGAAAGGATTTCGTGGTTGCTAGCAGATAAATCGCCTCCAGAATATTTGTTTTACCTGATCCATTTTGACCTGAAAAAACAATAAATGGGTTGGCACTAAAATGAAGATCTAAAGATTGATAGGATCTAAAATTTTTTAATTGCAATCTATTGATTTTCATTCACAATTAAAAAAAATATTAGAATCAATTTATTTTTAATGGCATGATGACGCAAAGATAATTTTGATTTTCCGTTCCTTGAATAATTGTTGGCATTTCCGAATCAGAAAATTTAAAATAAATTTCATCATCATCCACCTCTTTTAGTACATCTAAAATATATGTACTATTAAATCCAATGGATATTTTATCTCCAGAATAATTTATTTCAATTTCCTCGTGCGCATCTCCTAAATCCTGAGTGTGAGCTTCAATGGTTAATATGGAAACACCAAAAACCAATTTAATGAGATGAGATGTTTCATTTGCCATTAAAGATACACGTTTTACAGCCTCCTCAAACAATCCTCTTTGAATTATAGCCGATTGCCTCGGCGATGAAGGTATCACTTTTTCATAATCTGGAAATTTTCCTTGAATCAAGCGACATGACATTTCAATTTCACTTATTTTTAAAAAAAGTTGATTATTTGAAAAATTAAATAAAACCTCTCCCTGTTGTGTTAATATTTTTTGCAATTCAGATATTGCCTTACTCGGAATAATCATTCCTTCAGAAATCACTATTGGATTTAATAATTCGGTTTCAGCGAAGGCCAATCGGCGTCCATCGGTAGCAACAAACCTTAATTTTGATTGCTTGGTTTCTACAAATATTCCATTAAAAACATATCGTGTTTCATCATTTGCGACAGCGAAATATGTTTTCTGGATTAATGATTTCATCATTTGCTGCTCTAAAGAAAAAAGTTCCATCTTGGGAATCTGGACAATATAAGGAAAATCCTTTGCTGCTGCTCCCATAATGGTAAATTTTACTTTATTAACTTCTGAAGTAATTGAAATTTTATAATTAGCATCACTTTGAAATAATATTCCACCACTTCGCATGGATCGAATCATGCTTGAAAATTTTTTAGCAGGAATAGTAATTGAACCTGGCTCGTCTATTTGCGCTGATATTTTTGCTTTTACTCCAATTTCCAAATCGGATGCAGTAAGGTACAATTCATCTTTATCTGCTTCCAATAGTAAATTTGATAAAATTGATAATGTATTTCTATTCGAAACAATTCCTTCAACCGCCGAAATTGCCTTTTGTAAATCATCTTTTTCTATTTTGATTTTCATAGATTTATCCATTCTCCGTTCCTCAAAGGAATTCGGTATTTTATATAATTCATTCCTGATTATGCAACTAAATTCTTTATCAAAGAGATATCAACTATCAACAATCTCTTTATTATTATTGTATTAATAAAATAATTCTATTTAAAAAGTAGTAGTAATAATATAGTCTGTTAATAACTCTCTTAAGCCATTTCATAGTTAATTTACTGTGGTTATTTCACTAATTTCTAAAAGATTAAACTGTGAATAACCTGTTTGCACGTGTGAATATCAGTTTATAACATTGTCAAACTTCTCTTTTTTTATAAAAGCGTGAATATGTTTGTTAAAGTGAATAACTTTGTGGAAAAACCTTACAGAGAAAATTTCTGTTCTAATTCTAAAATTTTTGCTTTTAAATCAGAATCCTGCACAATTTTCTTTTCGATTTCCTGGCGTGCATTGATTATAGTTGAATGATCGCGGCCACCAAAATGAACCCCAATCTCTTTGGATGTAAGGTTTGTAAATTTTGATGCAAAATAGATAGCAACAAAACGAGGAAGTATTAATTTTGCTGAACGACTTTTTGATACAATATCATCGGCACTAACCGAAAAATATTCAGCAATTTTCTTTTTTATTTCATCAATAGGTAAAGCTTCTGATTTTTCTTCTGATGTAATATAGTCGGCTAATAATTGCATGGATAGTTCTTTGGTAATTGGCTTTTTTGAACTTGCCAGGGTACTGAGAGCTCCTTCCAATGCGCGAATGTGAGTGGTAATATTTTTTGCGATCAAATAAAATATTTCGTCATCTAAAATCAATTTTCGCTCTGAAGCTTTTCTTTTTAATATGGCAACCCTGGTTTCCAGGTCTGGAGGAAAAATTTTTGTAATGATACCCCATTCAAATCGAGTTCTCATTCGATCAGTTAGATATTCTAAATGTTTAGGGGGCCTATCACTGGAAATCACAATCTGCTTACCTGATTCATATAAAGTATTAAATGTATGGAAAAATTCGATTTGGGTTTTTGCCTTGTCTTGTATAAACTGGATATCATCTAGTAAAAGAACATCCGCATGCCTGTACTTTAATTTAAATTGCGAGGTATCTCCTTGGAGAAAGGCTGCTTGAATTTCATTTAGAAATTGTTCTGAATGGACATAAATTATCTTAAGATAGGGCTTTTCTCTGAGAATTTTGTTGCAAATAGCTTGAAGTAAATGGGTTTTACCAAGACCTGCATCTCCCCAAATAAAAAGAGGATTGTATTGGCTACCTGGATTTTCAGCAACTGACCATGCAACACTATGTGCGTTTTCATTATTGCTTCCAACCACAAAATGAGAAAAATCAAATCGTTCATTGATCTTCGGTTTACTGAGATTTACCACCCCCTTTTTATTAATACTAAAATCCTTGGGATAATGGTTGTTTGGATTGGCTTTCTCCTCTTCTACAGAATTTGGCGTAATAAAATCAATTTTAACCTGACGCCCAGAAAGATCGTAGATAATTTGTGATATTTGTTCTAGATATTTTGACTCGACATGATCTTTAACGCGTTTATCCTGAAATTCAATGATTAATCTTTCTTTTGAAGAAGAGATTAATGAACTACCAGAAAACCAGGCGTCAAAAGTCTGTGGATTCATCGTTGTTTTTAACTGTTCAAGAACATGATTCCAAAGAGATCCGGACATGCAAAAAGCTCCTTTATACAGCAAAGAAAGTGCTCTGCGCACTTTCTGGCGTAAATACCCTAACCGCCGAATTTTTATGGAAATTCGGCATGCTTCGCAACATCGTGTGAGTTGGAAAACCAATAACTTTTGGGTATAAAACGGTCGGGAAAGGAAAATTCCGGCTTTCGTTAGGTGGAAGCAAGAGAAAAATAACTGGAGAGGTAAAAAAAAATCAGATTCTAATTTTGCTTATAATTAGCTTTTTTTAAGCTGAGGGGGTTGAAATCTTAAAGGTAATGTTTTTAAATCGTTCAGCTCGTTGGAGTACTTTTTAGGTATCGTTGCACCAATTTTATCAAAAGCGTGAAAAAGAAACGATCTGGATCTTCGAAAAACATGGATTGCGGCTTGATTTTGGTTGAGACGCAGGTAAGATTGACCGCGATAAAACTCTTTTATTCCTAATTGGTAGTAAGAGTTAGCAATAGGGTGATGCAGCAAAGAGTGGACCTTTTTCTGGCCTAATTCCTGACTTATGAATTGCGTTTTCTTGGAAAAGATTATCGCTGTTTCATGATATAATTTAAATTCTATATTTTTTGCTTGAGAAAAAAGATGAAACGATTCTAAAAATTTTTTTTTGTCCCAGGCTTGATTCGCCAATTCCAGCGAGAGACTGTATTTGCTATAAATTGATTGAATATTTTTTAGTTTTTCATCATCAGAGATATATTTGATAGATTCTTGTAAAAAAATTTTATTTTCATTTCTTTCCATCCGATTTTTCTGCAAGATCGAATATTCAGGTAGAGTGTGAACCTGTAATTGATAGCCTAAAATAATAATGCAAGATAAAAGAAAAATTTTAATTTCTTTCATTTTGAATCCTGCTTACCCTTTACTTCGGTGAGATTTATTTTTTCTTCCGAAGAAAAATTTGCATCTAATCCTCTCACCTGAAATTCTTTTGTTAAGATATCGCCAACAGTCTCCTTTTTTAACGTTAATCCTTTGTTGTCAACATGATGAAGGATCATCTTAAACTCAGGCAATACTTCCTGATCTTTACTCTCCTGTAATTTAATTAATTTAGAGCCAATTTCTTCATAAGATAATTTATCAATTCCAATTTTCTGGTCAGCCGGTGTTTTTGCATGTAAAATGGCTAGTATGCTATAGCGTTTGGCTCTACGACAAAGTTTTATTCCTTCCATATATTTTTTTATTTTATAGGAGAATAATACCTTGGGAGAATGAAGTGCAACAATTTGCTGACTTTTTGCTTCTGTCAAATCACGATACCCAAGAGTGAGATAATGTTTGGCTTGGCTATCTTTAGAACGAATGATCGTTGGCGCTATTCGATCCAGAATTTTTTTTGTATCAAGAAGATAGATATCCATGATCTGACTAAATAGATTGACCATGATTTCCTGTGATTTTCGGATTTCTCTGTATGTTCGTTTGTATTTACTCTGAAGATAGGAAACTTGAGCCCAAAAATCATGATTTCCGGATTCCTTGAAAAGTTTTACCTGGGCATCTTCGCCAAAATTGGTTACAGCAATATTTACAAATTGAATAAAGTACTTATTTTCCGCCAGAAATCTTTCCGATGATACCTGATCGCCTACTGCAGCTACCTGTTTCCAGCTGGTGATAGACAGGATAAAAACCAATACAAAGATTTGTAAAAATATTTTCCTGGATCTTTTCATAAATCTCGGGATTCCTTTAAAAATACATCTAAGAACTTTATCGGTTGATTTTTTATGAAAGAATACAAAAAGAATGGGAATTGCGGGATTTTCTGATCTGATAAAGAGAATAGCCAAGCTTGCTATCGCAACCTGGCTAGACATCGATCGTTATTGAGATATGATTTGAAACTGGACCTCAGCGGCGCGGTTTTTTTCTACAGGATTCCCAAAAAAGACTTTCATTTTATAGTCACCTGGCTTTTCAAAAAAATCAGGTCTTAAGACAAAGGTAAAATGATTGCTGTTGCTTTTTATATCCTTTTCAACTCTCTCTCTGAGGAGTATTTCGCTATTTTGTCCCTGTACTTCAAATATCTGAATGGTAAACATAGAGGTTGGAAAAGGACTTTTTTGCTTTATAGAATAATAAATATAGCTGTTTTGAGGGAAAATGGTTTCTTCAGGATTTGATTTTCCAGTAAATGGTTGACTACTCAACAATATTTTGGGTTTTCCAAACCCTGCAAAATCCCATGGTTTGATAATAAATAGCACCAGACCAATGGCAAATGCAATTACAAGAGAAATGATAACTTTCCGCATTTGGAGGCTCCTCACTTTGAATATTACCTCTAAGGACTCCTAATAAGTTAGGAATCAAGATGGTATTGGAATTAATACAATATGTATTTATTGATTTTTTCAATAATTGTTAAAAAAATCCTAAAGCCTGTAAATACGGCAACAAATTTATTTCGGAAATGACCTAAAAATGGAACTCTTTGCTACTAGTGTAAGCTGGAATATAAACCGGTACTGTAATTATAAATGCAGTTACTGCACTCAGCAGGATGATAAACTGAAAGGACAGGATGTTTCCGACTTTCGTCCATTTTTAGATGCATTTCGACAACTTATCGGACCAATTGAAGTAAAAATCTCCGGAGGAGAGCCTTTCTTGTATCCGGATTTTTTGCAAATGTGCAGAGAAATGCGCGAAAGGCATTTCTATATTTCAATTGTAACAAATTTTTCTGCTCAAGTAGAGAACCTTTTTGATTTTCTCGATGTAGTGGGAGATCTTCTCCAAGTTTTTTCTGCTAGCCTTCACCTTGAATATGCTGATCCTGGGGAATTTTTAGCCAAGGCACTCCAGTTTAAGCAAAAAATGGCGGCAAATTCATCCTTTGTCGTGACCTCTGTTGCGTCTCCGCGTCATTTGACAGAGCTCAATAAGATAGGTCGAATTTTTTTAGATCATGGTGTTCGTTTTAATTTACAACCATTAAAGTATCATGGGTCTATTATTACGTATACACAAAAGGAATCAGAAATTCTAAATTTTTTTGGAGGGCATAACCGAACTGGAAAAATTTGCAATAATTTCTTCGGTAGACCATGCAAAGCTGGCATTAACTACTTTGTGGTTGGTCCCACTGGCGATGTGTGGCGATGTTATCAGGCTAAAAAAGAGCGAAAAGAGTATTTAGGAAATATTCTTCAAGGCAGTTTCATGCCTTACACTGAAATTCATGATTGTATCTACCACTATTGCCCATGTACTGTTCCCATAGAAAGAAAGATGATTTTGTAGGTTATTCCAAAATGAATTATAAATGCACCATTCCTGCCGAATTATTGCAATCTCCAGTAGCGCAGGGAGCTATTTTTATTTTAGAAAGATTGGAAAATGCGGGATATGAGGCATATTGGGCGGGAGGTGCTGTTAGAGATTTCATTCTTAAAAAAAAACCACATGATATCGATATTGCTACGAGTGCTCGTCCTGAACAGGTGGTACAAATATTTAGGAAAACTATTCCGGTTGGTGTCCAATTTGGGGTCATCATTGTGCTGGTAAAGGGCTTTTCTTATGAAGTAGCAACCTTTCGCAATGATGGACAGTATTTAGATGGAAGAAGACCTGAAAATGTCACTTTTTCTTCGGCGCGGGAGGATGCCAACAGGCGTGATTTTACGATCAATGGCCTATTTTTTCATCCTCGGTCTCAGGAAATAATTGATTATGTGAATGGGCTTGTCGATCTGCAAGGTGGTCTAATTCGAACTATCGGTAGCGCACATGAACGATTTCATGAGGATAAATTGCGAATATTACGCGCTCCTCGCTTTTCGCTGCAATTGGGATTTTCCATAGAAGCGGAAACCAAAAAGGCGATTCAGGAAATGGCAAAATCTGTCCAAATTGTTTCCCAGGAAAGAATAACAGAAGAATTAAAAAAAATATTTTCTGGATCTAAACCCTATCAAGCTGCTTCATTATTACAGGAATTAAATCTTTTAGAGGTACTTTTTCCCTTTATGGGACAATTGCGGGTTGCTGACCTTCAGCATGGATTCTGGCAATTGGAACAAAGAAAAATTTCTACGGAGAATCAAGCCACATTATTTGATCATGTATTAGGTTCGCTTCTATCGCTAGAAGAGATGTATCAGCAAAGAAACTATCTGGACATTTTTCAAGATTCGAAAAATAACTATCCTTTTCTTCTTGTTCTTGGTTTACTATTGCAACATTATTCAGAAATTCATGATAAGGGAAATGGAACTATGGATCAAGCAAAGAACCCTTTTCTGGATTTAGAAAAAAAATTAGGGACATACAAATTATCAAATAAAGAAAAGCAGGTTGTAATTGAGCTTCTTAAGGCAAGGAATGAATTTCACCTATGGACTAAAGCCAGAGTTGCGCAAAGAAAACGCTGGATTCGGGATCCGCTATTCAGCTATAAAATTATTTTCTATTTAAGTCGATTTTCCTTTATTTCATACGATAAAAACTTACTCTCTTTTATTTTAGAAGAAAAAATGAAATATAGTGATGCGGAGCTGAATCCTATTCCTCTGCTATCAGGAAGCGATTTAATTGAAATGGGATACACTCCTGGTCCTAAGTTCGCTGAGGATTTGATGGCTTTAGAAAATGAGCAGCTCGAATCAACAATTCATGACCGCCAGGAGGCGCTTGCATTCATAAGAAAAAGGCGAGGTATTTAAACATTGGAAGTAAAGGTAATTTTACAAAAAATAATTGCTATCATGGTTGGCGGTGCATTCGGAGCCATGAGCCGATATGGTCTTACATTGCTGGTTCGCTCTAATTTTAAAAACAGCATTTTTCCTTATGGTACTCTTACTGTAAATGTGCTAGGGGCATTACTATTTGGATTTTTTTGGGCAATTTTTTTTAAGTACAGCGATATCCAGGTCTGGCGACATTTTGTACTCATTGGATTTCTTGGTTCGCTCACGACCTTCTCCTCCTATACTTTTGATCTTTTTGTTATGATAAAACAAGGACACTATACCGCTGCTGCCCTTTATTTTATTCTAAGTAATGTTATCTGTTTGGTGGGTTTTTTTTTAGCATTTTTTTTTACAGAAAAAATGCTAAAATCACTGACTTGATTTCCTTAAAAAATATCGAGTGCAGCATAGGTGATGATCGCGGTAGCACCGGCTCGTTTTATTGCAAATAGACTCTCTAGCATGACAGCAGATCCGTCAAAAAGCTGAAGTCTGTCCCCATGCTGAATCATGGCGTATTCTCCACTAACCTGATATGCAAATATGGGATAAGAAAAATGGTTCTTGAGATCTTTGATTACGTCAAGATATGGCAAAGCTGGTTTTACCATTAGGAAATCGGCTCCCTCTTGGATGTCAAGCTCTGCTTCCCTAACAGCTTCCCAGGATCGGGTATATGGCATCTGGTATCCTTTTCTATCTCCAAAAGACGGAGCGGATTGAGCTGCATCCCGAAAAGGTCCATAGAAAGCTGAGGCATACTTTACGGAATAGGATAGGATACTGACATTCTGAAATTCATTTTTATCAAGAGCGGAACGAATCGCCGCAACCATTCCATCCATCATTCCTGAAGGAGCAATCACATCAATGCCAGCTTGTGCATAAACTTTCGCAAAATTGGCAAGCCGCTGCAATGTTAGATCATTATCTACATCTCCATGTGATGTAAGAATGCCGCAATGTCCATGAGATGTATATTCACACAAACATAAATCGGCAATAACTAACAAGGATTTTCCAAATCTTTTTTTTAAGAGAGTTGCGAATTTTGGCACGATAGCTGGTTCAACGTCTCCTGTGGACCCAATTTCATCTTTTTGTCGTGGTATTCCAAAAAGGATGACGGCAGGAATTTTTTTCTGGACAGCGTTTTCAGCTATCATCAACGCGCTGCTTATGTTATGAACAAAGACACCCGGCATGGAGTTGACTTCTCGGGCATGTAAACCATCTTCCGGTAAGTTTTCATCCAAAAAAAGGGGCAACACCAGATCATTTGGAAGCAATTCGATATCGCTGGTTAATCGACGCATGGCTTCCGAAGTTCGATAACGGCGCATTCTGGTAATGGGATAAAGCATGGATAACCTCACTTTTCAACTGTTAAGAAAGTGCTTGCAGACCGAATTTCGTGCAAGCGGAAAATTCGGCGGTTAGGACAAATTTATGGAAATGGATAAAAAAATATGAAGCTGCAAAGTTCGTATATTATAAATAAGCAAGGCAGAAAAATTTTTTATGATGATATTCGAAAAATTGGCATAACAGGGTTATATGCTAGCGGCAAAGGTACGGTAACAAAGCTTTTTGAGAGTTTAGGTGCTTATGGTATCGATTCTGATCTCTTAGCCCGACAAGCAGTGGTTAAGGGAACTGAGGGATGGCGGCAGATTATTGAAATTTTTGGAGAGGCAGTATTGGATAACCACGGAGAGATCCATCGCTCCGCTTTAGCCGAAATCGTTTTTCAGGATGAAAGAAAGTTGCAAGAGTTAAATCGCATTATCCACCCTATTGTACAGTCATTGGCAGAAAAGGAGATAAAGGTCGAGTTGATGCAGAATCCTAGTCGGCGTTTTGTTTTGAATATCCCGCTACTCTTTGAGGCCGGCAGAGAAAAGTGGTTGGATCTTGTGATCGTAATCAATACTCCATTGGAAGATTCGATTCAAAGAGGTATGATCAGAGATTCACTCACAGAAAAACAGATCATATCGAGGATTCGCTATCAAATTCCGCTAAATGAAAAATTGGAAAGAGCCGATTATGTAATCGATAATAGCCAGGATATTGAGAATACCAGAAAGCAGGTTTATCAATTTTGGCAATGGATTCACGGCCAGCTTCCTTGAACAGGAGGTATTGGTTACATTATAAAGTTTATACTATATGGATGCATGATATGAAAGATAGTGATGATTTTTCCTACTTTCGCGGGGATAAAGATAAAAACACAAAAAAGGTCTATTCACTTCATTTTGATGCTAGTCGAATTGCATTATTATCCATTATAATAATGTCCATCATTGTAGGAACGTTTTTATTTGGATTTTTTATTGCAGATGGTAAGGAGAAGGTATACAATTCTGATCTCCTCGCTACAGGTTTGGATAACAAGCTTGAGATCAGAGAAAAAAAAGATGGGCTTTTTCCGGGAACGGGGGATAAAAATGATGTTAATCTTATTCCTCCATCGAATGATCCCCATGTAATGAAGGCCGATCCGAAAGAAATAAACAAAATTGATCAGGATCGTCACAGTACTTTAACTCCTTTAGATCGAAAGGATGTATTCTCAGACCAAAGATCAAATCATAATTCGGTGGTGCAAAGTAAAAGGGAAGGAAATTCTCAAAATGAATTGAATCGAGAAACTATCCCAAAAAAAGATGAAAAAAATACCATAGTTCCTGCATCATTGAGAGAAGACCATAAAAAGTCAAAGATTCAAAATAAAAGAAAAAAAAGCGATGATTTAAAATTTCAAACGATTCATGGTTACCAGATACAAATTGCTTCTTTTGAAAAATTGTCATCCGCAAAAAAAGTAAAAGCTGAGATTAAGCGGTCAGGATATCAGAGTAGAATTGTGTTAAAACGAGTTGATGGAAAGACGAATTATCGAGTCACTCTGGGTGTCGGAAAAAATTTACCAGAATTGGAAAAATTATTAGAAGAAGTTAGAAGAAAGACGGGTTATAGTCAGGCTTTTATATTGAAAATGTAAAGTAAAATATGTGTCATATACACACTCTAAGCTCATGGATGTGACTGTGCGTGTGACACAATTTTTTCATATAAAAATCGATTATCTTTTTGGAACATTTCACATTTTTGACATCTGCTAATTTTTTTTTCTATATGCCTTTTTCTCGCTAATGTATAATCAGCGCTTTGAAATAGTTTTATAAAACGTTCTTCTCTAATATTTCCCAAAAAGATATTGTCTGGTCGATGGCAACATAGTGATACTTTGCCGTTATCATGGACATAGGAATGGGTCCATGGTGCAAAACATACAAAATCTTTGTAAAAATTTCCTGAAAAATCAGCCGTTCTTAAACTGTATTGAATCTCCTTTGGATCTACTCCATACGGTTGCAGAGATCGTTTCACGGGTATTTTTTCAATTGCTAATCTTTCTTCAAATTTTATCACATCTTGCCAATGGGGAAGATGTGGATCATTTTTTTCTGAAGTTTTCAGTGGCAACAACAAGAGAGATATACGGGGATAGGTTTTTATAAAATCTGAAAAGTAATCTATATTTTGATAAAATAACTTTGTTGCAACGATATTGATACCCAGGGAAATAAATTGTGCTTCTTTATCCAATAATGCAATTGCTGCAAATGTTTTGGAAAACGCATTGGCTTTCCCGCGCATCTGGTTGTGGATTTGTTCTGAAAAGGAGTCTAGGGAGAGTTGCATCGATGTTATAGGATAAGCTTTTAATTTGCTTAAAACTTTTTCGTTAATTAGCGTGCCATTGCTGGTTATCGAGATACTGAGTTTGCTATCAGCAGCACTCGTTAGGATCTCTTCCCAGTCAGGCCTTATAAAAAACTCCCCGCCAGAAAAATGAACTTTTTTGCCTCCAAGTTCTTTGATATCATGAAAAAGATCTCGCAAATGATGGATCTTTAGCTCATCTTGATAAACCTGCCTACCTCTTTGGCAATAAGCGCAGGATAAATTACAGTTTCTAGTAACTTTGATTTTGACGGATCCAAGTAGGTTATGAGAATCAAACATTTTGTCAGTTTTTTTCTCATCTAATTGAGCCAAATTTTGTTGAAAAATATGGGATATTTGAGAAAGCAATTGTAGTTCTCTGCCTGAATAGTTACGTCCATATGCTTTTGTTTTCATAATTACCCATGAAATGGAGAAGCGATATGTTTTTCAAGAAAAAGAGATTCTTTTATCTCCCTATTGGATTATTGTTTTTATGGGTTTCTCTCTTTTTTTGCCTAAATCCCTTAAAGGCAATGGAACAGCCTCCCATCACTTTTCAATTTCAATTTGCCAAGGATGATTTGTATATTGTAGAAAAATACCAAGATGTGCATATCCGAAGTGTACTGGGAGAGGAATTTCGGCAGGAAAAAAATAGGATTGTGTTAAAAATTATTGAAAAGAAGGCAGATTTTGTCCTTATGTCTGGTAATTTTTATACTTACCAGAGATTTCCGGGAAAAAGTGAGCAGTTTATCTTTCAAAGTGAATATCAGAGCGAATTTCGTTTCTATTATAATGGTCGCTACGAGATTTCCAAGAATAGATTAATGCCCAATGTGCGAAGCATACCTACCATTCCCCTGGGCAATCTCCCTTCTGTCTGGCAATCACCTGCAGAACAGATCCTCCATGTTGGCAGATTTCTTTTTCCTCTTCATCATTCGGTGGTTTATCGATACAAAGGTATGGCAAAACTTCCTGATGAGGCTTACTTGCTGCTTCCTCAGGAGGGCAAAGGGCAATTGCTTCCCCAAATTGACTTCAGCTATCAGATTGATAAGGCAATGGAGAATCCTGTATCGCCGGTTAGGAGAATACAGGCAAGTTCAGAAAGCTCTCTTTGGCTCAATCAAAAAGCGGGTATCCCTTCATATGACGTAACCACTAGCAGATATTTCCTGTTTTTGCGAGAGCGTGGACAAATTGAATACAATTATAAAATTTATTCCTGGTATTTTAAGGTTCCAAGTTTAAAACGAAATTTAGATACTATCATAGATAATGCCAGAAAAAAAATCCCAGTTAGTCCGGATATAAATGTAAAAAAGCATAAAAACGGTGTACAAATCTCGCTAGGAGCTGTAATGTTTCCACATGATTCCGCTATTCTTAAGGAAGAAGCCAAAAAGGCACTAGAGAAGATAGCTGAATATTTTAAAGGTTATCCAGACAGGGAAATCCGGATTTTCGGTCATACTGATAATGTAGGAGGTTCTGCTTATAACCAGGCTTTATCCGAAAAACGTGCTCTATCCGTAATGGAAGCTTTCATGAAAAATGGGATCCCCAAGAGACGATTATCGTATAAAGGTTTTGGTGCCAGTCAACCTAAGGTTTCGAATCAGACTCTAGAAGGAAGAAAACAAAACCGTAGAGTTGAGATTTTAATGATAACAGAATAATCAATGACATGAAGGATAATGCTATGAAGAAGCTAACAACATTTTTTCTTGTATCACTTCTTTTTTCAACATCGGCCTGGTCGCAAACTTCTGTGCAGGAGATCTTCAGCGACTCGATAAAAACTGTTATGAAGAATGACTTCAAGCAACAGGAGCTTGTAAAAATCTCTTTTGAAGTGAATCGCCGCCTTTTGGCCTTTACGGGGTACAAACCAAAACTAGCACAATTAGAGAAGGATCGCCCAAAGATTAGAACTTTGATAGCAAATATTGGGCCATGGGCTATCATGGAAAATCTGAAACCAGAGGAGGTTGCAAGAATTATTATCTATATGTATCATGCTGACCAGGCTGGAGCCAGTTTTCTTGATTCAGAAGATCTCGTCCCTTTGGTTGCCAAGCTTGATATTCCCATTAAAGATTTTGTTGTCATGGTTCAATATAACCGCGAAACCAAGCAGGCAAATATCGCTGAAGAGGTTAGGCAGCTATTTTTAAATGAAGCGATTCGCAGAAGATGGGATGGCGCATCCATTTTAGCTGGAGGTCGCGGATTGATGCTTGCTAAAAATATGGGATTGGATGTAAATAAATCAGCCGATCTTTTTTTAAAGATCATTCCACCAAACGGTAAATCGTATTCCCCAGATACCTTGATGAATATTATAAAAAAGGCTATCAATTATACGACAGATCAGGAACAGGTCAGTGGTGGTGCTGAAATTATTGCCAATTATAGTGATGTACACCAGATCATTCGATCTCCTCAGGCAACCACACAAAATTTACAGCAGGTAATCGAAAAAACGAAAGAAATTGATAGCCAGACGAAAGCGATCGCTACAGCCAAGGATGAGAAAAAAACTGTAGGTGCTATTCAAAATCAGCAGGGAATTATTAAGGATTATGACAAGGTCATAACAACCCCCAAGGATTGGCGTGTTGTTAGCCGAAACGCATTAAAAGACGCGATCAAACCCTGGTTAGGTACACGCTATAAATGGGGCGGGAAAACTGGTCCACCGCATGGCCCTGGAGTGGATTGTTCCGGCTTTACTCGCCTGATTTTAATGGATAAAAGAATAGGCGTTCCCAGGGTACCTCATGGTGGAGAGCAAAAAACTTTAGGTAGTAGTGTTTCCCTGAGCTTATTGGATGCGGGTGACCTGGTCTTTTTTTCGGCATCTCCAGCAAAGGGAAAAATTACCCATGTAGCTTTGATTACTTCTCCAACGGACTTTGCGCATTCATGTAATTCTGGCGTTATTTATACGAAGCTCAATAATAGATACTGGGCTCAAAGAATGGTTATAGCGCGAAGGGTGTTTACAAAGCGAGTCAATTAGGAAGGCCAGGCTATCATAGAGCAAATTATGGCTATGATAGCCTGCCAATTATATTAAAAAGATAAAAATAAGGGTCATCCAACCAGATATCATAAAAAGTCCGCCAATGGGGGTTAATATACCGGCTCTCCCCATAGAATAGAAAGATTTGATAATTACGGTTTCTGAGAATAATAATACACCAATCAAAAAAAGCCAGGATGCCAATGCAATATTTGTATTTGGAAGATACTGATCTAATAGGCCAAGAATCAATAGCAATAATGCATGTATCCATAGAAAATGGATCGCTATGTAAAATTTTTCCTGAGAATTGCGTTTCCGCAACGCGTCGTCAAAGGTATGATAGCCTAATTGGTGCATTAGCAAAGCGCTCATTCCTAATAGAGAACCAATTAAAAAAAATATTTTCATACGAATATCCTATTTAAATAATATCAAAAATTATCGTGAATTAGAATGAAAGGAATTGGGAATGGATCAGGAAGATTCTAAAACAACTCTTTTCCATCTGCAGAAAGCCTTTGAGCAGTTACAACAGGAAAAAGAGCTTTGTATAAGTTATCTTGGAAGATTGTCTCTTTTTATTTCCCGCCAGGATAGTAAGAATGATGGATTATTAAGCAGACTAAGAGAGATTTTAAAAAAAAGGGGGAATCTTGCAGAGATTGATCCCATATTAGATCAACTACTCAGATTTAAGGAAAAGCAAATCCAATCTAAGGATTCAAATTTTCTTCCTGCGGATATTGTAATCCGTTGCATTCAGGATATGCAGATCGATAAGGGTCGAAAGCTATCTTTGATTCAGGAGGTGCAGAGTCGGGCTGGCTCCGAATTAGGTGAGATTCTGGAGGTAGTAAAAAATGAAATATCTTTATTAATGAAAGATTGCAATGAGACTTTGCCGCTTTCTGGACAATTGGAAGCAAATTCTGCCATTATCAGTATGCTGCAAAAATTAATGGTCTATCCAAGATTGCAAAGCTCCCTCTCTTCGATTTTAGATAGATTTTTTTTATTAGAGGGAGAAAAAAATGGTTTTCTCCTTGCTCAAGAGGCCGCTGAAGCAATTCTGCTTCATCTCATGCAGATAAATCGGGAAAAAGCAGAAATATCCATATTTTTATCAAAAATTTCAGAGAAGCTGGATACCTTTGATAACTTCATTCAAGATGCCAAAACAGACATTCAGCAAAGCCATCAGCTTAGCACTGAATTTCATCAAACAATACGCAATCAGATGCAAAGTATTCGTAAGGAGATTTCAGAGCAATCAGATATCTCTGATTTAAAGGTAAAAATTGAGCATAGCTTAGCTGTTCTTGCTGAAAAAATGATAGAGCTTAAAAATCGGGACGAAAAAATTAATAGTCGTTCTGATGAGCGTTTTGGGCAGCTCTCTCTTAAAATGAAAGAATTGGAACAAGAGACACAAGTTTGGAAAGATAAATACCAGCAGCAATTATCCTTGTTGATGCGTGATTCCCTTACCAAGGCTTATAGTCGTTATGCCTATGACCAGTTTGTTAAAAAAGGATTGGAGAAATGGAAAAGCCAGAAAATGTCAGTAATTTTTTCGATATGGGATATTGATTTTTTTAAAAAAATCAATGATACCTATGGTCACAAGGCTGGGGATCTGATTTTGCAAAAAGTTTCTGGGTTTATCAGCCAAATGCTTCCCGAAACAGCTTTCTTTGCCAGAGTGGGTGGTGAAGAATTTGTTATTATTTTTGAAAATTTTGAACCTGATAAGGCATCTGTTCTGGCTGATCAGTTACGTTCGAAAATTGAAAGGGAAACAATTCCATTTCAACAAAAGCAGATTAAAGTAACCATGTCTGCGGGTTTAACCAATTTCAGGTCGGATGATAGCTTTGGCTCCCTGTATGAAAGAGCAGATTTAGCTTTATACAAAGCCAAGGAAAAGGGTAGAAATATTTGTATAAGTGATATATAATACTTATTCAATAGATTCACTCTTAAAACGTTCGAGATGAAACTCATCTGGATTGATTTGATCATTCAATCGAGTAAGGGAAAAAAAATAACTTTTCAATATCTGTTGATCCTGGTTGTGAATGACCATCTTTAGTAGAACCAAATTTTTTCTTTTTAACCAGATTTCATGGATTTTATCGGGCTTTATTTCCATGAGAGAGCTGTTTGATACATTGCTAATTAATGTAAGTATTAAAATTTCTTCGCCCTGCATTTTGAACTGTTTTATAGGTTTAAACTGAACCATCTGTTGTTCCGTATGGTGATTCAGGGTTTTGAAAATATTATAAAACCAGAATCCAGGTTGCAAATTTTGGAAAACACGCATCTGCAAACCAGGTAGAAGTGAATCTGAATCTTTGTTCATTTGATAACGATGCAATCGATTCCAAATACCTGTTGGTTCCATGACCCAGATAAGACCAGGAGTAGAAGAATTTTTTTGATATAGAACCTTTCTGCCGTAATTGTCCCCTGGTAGCCATTGAAGGAATACATTTTGCTGGTCGGCTATGATTGCGATTTGCTCCTCCTTTTGCAGGATACTATCTATCCGTTCATGGGCTGATATTGTGCCGCGCAGGGTAGTAATTTCGGAACTTTTTGATAATGCTAAGGCAAGAATTTCCTTATAGGATAAACGCAGAAGTTGTTGCTCGTCTTCAGGTTGTATTCTCAGAGGTTCTGGCGAGTTGGCTTTGGTTCGTATCAAATGGGACATTGTCCTGACAGTTTGTTTTTTTGTTTCCGCTAAAACGACTGCTGGAATGATGGTTAAGAGAATCAGTAAAAATCCAAACGAAGAGTTCATATATTGATTCACCTTCCAAGAAAGGGTTCTTTTGTGAGTATTATCATAAACTCGGAAAAAGCCTGGGGCTATTTGCCCCAGATTCGACATATCATGTATGATATGGATGGGACACTGTTTACCAGTGAGGCAATCCTGCATAAAGCGTATGAGCAAGCAATAAATCAATTCAACCAAAAATATTCCTCTGCCATTCTGGTGCCCACTTTAGAGAAAATTCTGGAATTCATTGGACAACCGACAAAAGTGATCTTCTCCTCTCTCTTTCCGTCTCTTTCTGAGAGTGAAAGAGGGATTTTGAACTCTTATTCACTGCAAAATCTATGTCATAGCATCCATTCGGGTCAAGGTTCTTTATACCCCAGAATTCAAGAATTTTTAACAAAGATGCATCTTGCCGGATATAAACAATATATAGCCTCCAATGGAAGACGAGCTTATCTCTCATCGATCTGCGAAGGGTTTTTTCTTAAAGATTTTTTTCAGGAATTTGTAACTATTGAGGATGAGGGCATATTAAGTAAGGCTGGAATCATAAAATACTATTTAAACCAATCAGCCCTTGATCCAAAGATGGCTTTTATGGTTGGGGATCGAGATGCCGATTTGTTGGCCGCAAGAGAAGCCGGAGTTTGGTTTTTGGGGGTAAATTGGGGTCATGGTCCAAATTCTGAGATAGCCGCAGCAGATATCATTATCAATACACAAGATGACCTTTTTTCCGTATTTTCCCCTCAAGAGTAGATCCCATTCATAGGATAACTTCTAGTGAAGATCTTTGTGCAGTAATATCTCTTCAAATTCATCGGCTTTGGCGGCAACGTAGGTTAAAGATTTCATAAATCTGTGGGGTTCATAATCTCGCAGAAGGACGCTATTATGAATGATTAATGCATTATCCATTAAGGCCAATGCCCCATAATGGAGAGTAGCATTGAGTGATAATGCGGTTTTAAATAGTTCGCAGGAGTCTTTTTTCAATCTAGCAATTACAGAATAGTAGTTAATCGTATTATCCCCCGCTTCGTCATGGTTTAGGGTAATCAGTACGTCCTGGTTGCGACCTCCCTCAAAGGGGATTTTTGCTAGGTAGACATGATCTGATTCCTTATGGATATTGATTTTAAAATCTGAAGCGATGGCTGCTATAAAGCCATCAAATCCTTCTAAGGTCTCACTCATAATCACCCCTTGAATTTCTACAGGTAGGTTTTTCTAAGAAATAAGAGTAAGAACGATGAATTTTTTTATGTCAACAGAATTTAACTCTTAGGGAATAATTTCTGTGCCTACTCCCATATCGGTAAAAATTTCAAGGAGAACGGAATGCGGAACGCGACCGTCAATGATATGCGATTTTGAGACTCCTGCTGCCACGGCCTTCCAGGCGCATTGGACTTTGGGAATCATTCCGCCTGAGATTTTTCCACTCTGGATCATGGTATCTATGGAGAGTTTTGTAAGTTGCTGTACTAAATCTCCTTCGGCGATGACTCCCTCAACATCGGTTAGAAGTATTAATTTTTCTGCTTGAAGAGCTTCAGCCATCTCACCAGCCACAGTATCGGCATTGATATTGTAGGTTTCTCCTTGTTCGCCAAATCCCACTGGTGCTATAATTGGAATAAATCCACCTTGCTGGAGATGATATATGGCATCACAATTAATTTTTGTAACCTCACCTACTTTGCCAATGTCAATAATTTCTGGGGCTTTGCCCTCTTTTTCGGAATTTTTGGTGTAGAGAAGTTTTTTTGCCATAATAGTTTTGCCATCCTTACCAGACAACCCAACTGCCCTAACTCCATGCTGGTTAATCAGGTTGACGATCGATTTATTTACCTGTCCTACCAAAACCATCTCCACCACATCCATGGTAGCCTCATCAGTGACCCTTAATCCTTCAACAAATTCAGACTTGATGTTCATTTGATCCAATACGCGGCCAATTTGGGGTCCGCCGCCATGAACAATAACAGGTTTGATGCCGACAAAGTGAAGCAAGGCAATATCCTGAGCAAAGGCATTTTTTAATTCCTCTGAGACCATAGCATTGCCACCATATTTAATAACAACAGTTTTGCCATGAAACTGGTTGATATAGGGAAGCGCTTCTATAAGAATTTCAGCTTTATTGATATAACTTTGCAATGATTCGCGATATTTATCCATTGAAGATATCCTATTTTTTTATTGGCTTTTATTAAGACGTCTTATGTATTTGCCCTCTTATGAATATTGCATAAATTTGCATAGAGAAAAAAAGTATAAGTAATCTATAATGCAACCTATGATTCAAAAAAAATTTGATGCTATTGTTGTTGGGGCTGGTCATGCGGGAATAGAAGCTGCCTATATCTGCGCGCGTAGAGGTATTTCAACTGCCTTGATTACATTAAACCTGGATACGATAGCTCAAATGAGCTGCAATCCAGCCATAGGGGGGATTGCAAAAGGTCATCTGGTAAAAGAGGTGGATTCCTTGGGTGGGTTAATGGGGCTTCTCATTGATGAAAATGGAATCCATTTTAAAATGTTAAATAAAAGTAAAGGACCTGCTGTATGGGCTCCCAGAGCTCAGGCTGATAAAAAAAAATATCAGTTTGCCGCCAAATTTTTATTAGAGAAAACACCCCATCTTTCTCTACTGCAGGATGAGGTGACAGAGTTAATAACAGAAACCATAGCTCCAGAAAAATACTTAGTGCGAGGCGTAAAGACTGCAAGGGGTAACGAATATGAATGTAAAGCGGTTATCCTGACAACAGGGACGTTTTTGAAGGGAAAAATCTATATTGGAGAGTATGAAGAGGATTCTGGTCGAATTGGAGAAAAGCCAGCTGTTGGCCTAAGTGATTCATTACTGAAGATGGGTTTTCCGGTGGGTCGCTTAAAAACTGGTACACCTCCAAGAGTTCACGGGGATACAATTGATTTTTCAAAGACGGAAGTGCAGGAGCCTGATGAGTCCCCTTTGCCTTTTTCCTATCGGACTGACCCGGATAGTTTTCATCCAACACAGGTGAATTGTTATATTACCTATACTAACAACATAGGGCATCAGATCATACAGATGAATCTGAACAGATCTGCCATCTACTCTGGAAAAATTCAATCAAGAGGTCCACGTTATTGTCCCAGCATTGAGGATAAGATAGTTAGGTTTGCGGATAAAAGTAGACACCAGCTATTTTTAGAGCCAGAAGGGTTAGGAACTAAGGAATTTTATATCAATGGTCTATCGTCCTCTTTACCAGAGGAGGTGCAGCATCGCATCATACGCACCATTCCAGGATTGGAAGAGGTGCAGATTATGAAGCCAGCCTATGCTGTTGAGTACGATTATGTCCATCCGCGCGAGTTGAGGGCTACTCTGGAAACAAAGAGGGTTCAGGGTTTGTATCATGCAGGGCAGATCAACGGCACGTCAGGATATGAAGAGGCCGCAGCTCAGGGAATTTTGGCTGGCATCAATGCCGGAAATCAAATCCTCGGTCGTCAGCCATATATCATTCCCCGAGATCGCGCCTATGCTGGCGTGTTAGTAGATGATTTGATCATCAAAGAGCTTGATGAACCCTATAGAATGTTTACCTCTCGTGCTGAGCATCGGCTATTATTGCGTCAAGATAATGCCGATTTTCGCCTTATGCAGGATGCTTATGAGATGGAGTTAATTTCTAAGGATGTCTATGAACAATTTTTGGATAAGAAAAAGAGGATTCATGGTTTTGTGGAATCACTAGAAGAATACTCTATCCGTAGAGAAGATTTAAAAATTTTATTAGAACAAAAGCCTACAATCCAGTCGGAAACTCTTCAGGCTGGCATAAAGGCCGCAAAATTGTTGAAGCGTCCAGAGTTAAATATCGATGATATTCTTCATTTGCCTGCCTTTGCGAAGGAATTGGATGGATTTAGTCCGTTAAAGAAAGAAGAGATCTTGGCAGCGGTAGAGATGGAAATAAAATATGCCGGTTATATTCATAGGGAGAATTTTAATATTAGGAGAAACTCTCGTTATGAAAATTTCTCTATTCCGGATGATTTTAAGTATGAACAGGTGCTGGGATTAAAAAATGAAGCTGTTTTTAAACTCCAAAAATATAGACCAGGCACCATCGGCACTGCGATGCGCATCTCCGGAGTGGATCCTTCGGATATCTCTTTGCTGATTATTTATCTCGAGGGAAAAATGAAGGAGAAGAAAATTCAAACCAATGAGACTATCTCGTAACCATTGGATAGTCTCATTATTGGATTTTTGCTTATAAAACTTCTTTATCAGAGATGGCGACAGATTGTAGTAAAGCGTTCAGATCTGACAAATCTTTAGGTAGGAGAACCTGGGTACCTGGTTTTGCAAGGTTGCCATATTGTGAGAGGTAATCTTGTATTAAACGAAGCTGAACCGCTTTTTCCCCGTTAAAAACCGTAATCGCATCTGCAATTTTTTCTATAGATGCAGCAGTAGCGAATGCAAGAGTCTCAATTTCCTTGGCCTTGCCAGTCGCCTCATTAATTTTGCGCTGTTTTTCTCCTTCAGATTTATTTACCATCTCTCTCATTAATCCTTCTGAACGGTTGATTTTTCCCTGTTTGACTCCCTCTGCTTGAGCGATAATGGCGCGCTTTTCCCTCTCTGCAGACATCTGCTTTTCCATGGCGTCATTCACACTTTTAGGAGGAACAATATTTTTTACTTCAAATCTATGCAATCGGATACCCCAGATCTCACTGACTTTCTGTAATACGTTCATAACCGATGTATTAATAACATCTCTTTCTTCAAAGGTACGATCCAATTCCAATGTTCCAATAACAGAACGGGTGGTAGTCTGCGCTAGCTGCATAGCTGCATAGCGGTAATCTGCAATGCCGTAGCTGGCATTTTTTGGGTGAACCACGCTGATATAGATAACACCATCGACTTCAACCTTTACATTATCATTTGTAAAACACTCCTGGGGAGGGACAACGATGGTTTTTTCTTTTAGATCTTGAATATAAGCAACATGGTCAATAAATGGTAATAACGCATGAAACCCAGGTTCTAGGGTACGGTGATATTTTCCGAACCTTTCGACGATAAAGGCGAATCGATTTGGTACAATACGAATAGATCGAATAAATTTAAAGATCAATATGATAAAAATGAAACCCCAAATAACAAGATTTACAATTTGCTGAATATCCATAGTTCACCTCTATTTCTGATTTTCGGGAGTAGGAATTTCCATGTTAACGGTTTGCAATCCTTGAAAGAACCCCTTAATTTTTGCCAGTTCTGCCGGAACAATGGATACTGATGCTTGACTTAATACCTTTCCATATTCTTCAATAAATTGCTCAATTATTTTCATTTTTAGGGCAATGTCTCCACCTGGTTTTTGCAATGCTTGCGAAATACTCTGTATTCCTTTGGCAGTAGCTTCCGCAATAAGGGATATTTCTATAGCTTTTCCTTCTGCTTCGTTTATTAGCTTTTGCTTACGACCTTCAGAAATATTGATATTTTCCTGCCTTTCGCCTTCTGAAATGCTTATGCGGGAATCTTTTTCAGCTGTCGCCAGAAGAATTTCTGCCCGCTTTTGGCGCTCTGCTTCCATCTGTTTTTCTAGGGTATCAATAACTTGGCGGGACGGGGTAATATTTTTTATCTCGTAGCGCATTACCTTGACCCCCCAGGAGTCAGAAGCTTTATCAATCTCTTTAACGATATTTTCATTAATGAGTTCCCGTTCACTAAATGTATCCTCCAACGAAATCTTGCCAATTTCGGATCTCATCGTGGTTTGGGCAAGATTGATGCTGGCTCGTCTATAGTCTTCAATACCATAGCTCGCCTTTTCTGCATCCATGACTTTTAAATACACAAGCCCATCCATTTCGACCTGGATATTGTCTTTGGTTATACAGCTTTGCGGTGGTACATCCAAAACCTGCTCTCTCATTTCATGTTTGTAGGCAGCGTGGTCAAGAAAGGGAATCATAAAGTGAAAACCAGGACGTAATATCCCTTGAAATTTTCCTAAACGCTCCTTAACAATAGCCTCTTTTTCTTCAACAATGATAAACATTTTCCAAACAATAAAAATGGTTACGAGCACAATCAAAGTGATAATTGTCATAGAATTCTCCGACTCAGAAATTTTTTTATGCAGTCTGATAAAAAAAATGATAAGCAATGTTTTATGAATTATCTGTTTTTACAGAGATAATGGTAATGGCTCTTGATTCTATTCCGATTTTATTTTTTTAAGCCATGTAAGCAACTAAAAAATTATTTTTCCAGTGGTTCTACTATCCAGGAGAGATTGTCGCGAATGACCAATCTTGCTTTTTCACCGCTGGCAATGGTGCGTGATGAGCTAATAGCTGGCCACGAACTATCCTGGAAGCGGATGCGTCCATTGGTATTATCGCTTTCGATCTGCTCTATGACATCAACGATCGTTCCCTTAAAATCATCATCTTCAATGCTGGTATCATATCTGCTATGGGAGGGAAAGATTCTTAGAAAAAACCAGCGAACAAGAAGAATATATCCCAGTGAAAAGATGAACCAGTAAGTAATGGAATTCAAAATGCTCGATATTGCTCCAACCATCAACAGAAGAGCAACTGTAAGCGCTCCGGCTCCTAGAAAGACTACGACTAGACCGGGAATAAAGAATTCCAGAAAGATAAATAGAACTCCTAATGAAAACCAGACAATAACAATGGTATCCATAATTTGCCTCTCTGCACTCTACTACCATTTTTAGATAAAAAAGATCAATACTATCTTTAAAGCCTTTTTTTAAAAAGCTGATTGCAAAAATCGGTCAATTCTCCGCATTCATAAGCAGTCATTATGATGAAATGATGCAATTCTCTAGGCAAGCAGGTTTATGAAAATAATACACGGAAATGAAAACGCAGTGCGCCATCTGCAGGCAATGGCTTCATTGAAAGCCTTTTTGCTGGAAATGGATACCAAGGGTCAGATCTTATATAGAAGTGAATCCTGGAAGCAGTTTTTGCAGAGCAAAGAGATTGACCAGGGCAATATTCCTGAATCTTTCTTTGAACTGTTGCACCACGATGAAGTGGATCATATCCGCGATTTTTTTCAAAAATTAAACCAGGGAAGCAGTCAACAGGAAGAGATTCGACTTCAAATGATTTTAGCTGATGATTTAACTATCTGGCTGTTGGTTCATTTCATGAAAATAGAATTGGGTGGCAGGCCGGTGATTAGGGCCATTTTTCAGGATATAACCGAGATAATCATTCAGGAAAGAATGGTAAATTTTATGGCTTACCATGATAATCTTACTGGTTTGCCAAATCGTCTGCGTCTGGAAGAGGAACTTGAGAAGCAGGTAGAAAATGCAAAGACAAGCGGAATTGGTTTTTCCATAGGTTTTATTGGCCTGGATAATTTTAAATTTATTAACAATAGCATTGGGCATAAGCTTGGCGATAGAATTATTTTTGCATTGTCTAAGCGGTTACGTTCTGTTCTGGGAAATCAGGTTACATTAGGTCGTTGGGGAGGGGATATCTTCTTAATTATTTTGCCAGAAGTCACCAACCAAGAGGAGATATTAAAAATTGGACAAAGCCTCATAGTAGCAAACAACCAACCTGTTCAAGTACAGCAAAATCAATTTTATATTACCCATAGTATAGGTTTTGCTGTATTTCCGGATGATGGGGATGTTTTGGAAAAATTATTAAGCGGAGCCGAGATGGCTCTCCAGCGAGTAAAAAGCCTCGGTCGCAACCATTGCCTGCTAATATCCGATGTTCCTCAATTTTCCACCAATAGCCAGGAGATGATCATCCGCAATCACTTAAAAGAAGCGATTCGCAAGAGGGAGATTGAGCCCTATTTCCAGCCCAAAATAGATGTAAAAACCAGAAAAGTAAAGGGTATGGAATCGTTAGCCAGGTGGAACCATGCAGAGCTAGGCTGGGTTAGTCCCGGAGTTTTTATTCCCATTGCCGAAAGTATGGGCTTGCTTGATGAAATTGGAAATATTATCGCTGAAAAATCTGTTCTGGTCTGGAGCGCACTTTCTGGTTATCATCTAAAATTAGCTATCAATGTTTCTCTACAGCAATTGATGCTTGCGAATCTGGTCGATACGATGCAAGCCTTGGTTGCAAAACACAACCTTGATTCCTCTTACATTATTTTGGAAATAACAGAAAGTATGCCCATTATGGAGATGGATCGTGTTTTAAAGCAGCTCCACCAGTTGCGTAAAGCAGGTTTTCTCATCTCCATTGATGATTTCGGTACAGGCTATTCCTCGTTTTCGCGCTTGCACGAAATGCCTGCAAATGAGCTGAAAATTGATATCTCGTTTGTTCGGAGAATTCATACTCCGGATGGTTACCGGATTATTAAGGCCATTGTTGATGTGGGTAAATCGCTGGATATGAAAATTATCGCGGAAGGGGTCGAAGATCAGGTCACTACAGATAAACTGGCAGCTTTAGAAGTAGATATGATCCAGGGTTATTTTTTTAGCAAACCGTTGTCATCATTAGAGTTTATCGATTTTGTCCGTCAGCAGAATATCTTTGACCTTTAGCGAATTTTAAAGATGCAGTGATTTAAGTTTCATTCTTGTTTTAAAACGATATGGCATTGTCAGAACAACATATTGCAGCCATTGCTGAAATTGAAGCGCTCTGCTTTTCCTCCCCCTGGTCAAAAAGATCGATCCACTCTTATGCTATCGATAAAAATGCTGTTTTTGCCATGTTGGATCATGAAAATGGTTATTATCTTGGTATTGGTGATGGACAAAAGGCGGAGAGTGTGGTAGCCTATTGCTTATGGCTTATCAATCCATGGGAGCAGTTGGCCGAACTACTTCGAATTGCTGTAAGACCAGAAAAGCAGGGGCAGCGTCTGGCGGAACAGTTAATACAAAAAACAGAGGCATATTTCCATGGACAAAAAGATTTTACGGTTGAAAGATTGCTTTTAGAAGTTTCTGTGGCTAACCTCAGTGCGGTTCATATCTATAATAAAATGGGATTTTGCAAAATTTCACATCGGAGAAAGTACTATAATGATGGTTCCGATGCGCTTATTATGCAAAAAATTTGCGGATCCCTTAAGCCTTGCGATGAGTAAATATATTTATATTCAGGAGAGTTTGGCATGATAAAAATAAGAAAAGTATTCCTGTTTTTACTGGTTCTCACAGTATTTACCGGTGATTGGTTAATGGCAAATGAGGATGCAAAGCCAATAAGTCCACTTGCCTCCTTAGATTTGGAAAAAATGGCTAATTCAAGAAAATATTGGCCAACTAAGGAGTGGCAGCGGAAGAAATTGGAAGAGGTGGGCATCGATCCTGTCAAATTTAGTCTCGCAATGGCATATACTTTTCAAAAAAATGGTAAAGATGATGAGCGTAAGGGAGTGAGAACAGATGCTTTTGTTCTTATAAAAGATGGATATCTTGTTTACGAACAGTACGCCCGAAATTTTCATAAAGAGAGACCCCACCTACTCTGGTCGATAAGTAAAAGTGTGGTAAATGCTTTCTATGGAATAGCAGTCAGAAAAGAGCTGGTGACCTTATCTGATCCAGCCTATAAATTTTTTTCTACTTTAAATCGTAGCGAAGAGCATCGGCTGATTACCATAAATCATTTTCTGCAGATGAGCAGTGGTTTATACTGGGATGAGGGGTATGAGACCTCTCCATTTAAGTCGTCCGTAATTGCTATGCTCTATACATTGGGAAGCAAAGATATGGCTCTCTATGCAGCTAAAAATTCCATGTTACACAAGCCCGGTGAGGGTTGGTATTATTCGAGTGGAAACACAAATATCTTAATGGCAATTCTAAAAAATATATTTAAGGAAAAATACAACGATTTTCCCTGGGTGGATCTGTTTGATAAACTCGGAATGAAACAGGTAACCCTTGAAAAGGATGGGTCGGGTACATTTATAGGCTCATCTTATATATATATGCGACCTGTAGATCTGGCCAAATTTGGTTTTTTATACTTAAATGATGGGATATGGAATAAGGAAAGAATTTTACCAAAAGGATGGGTTCAATATACCACAACTATGGCTCCAGCTTATAGAAAATCAGATCTATCAAAGGCGGATAAGGCCGACAATTATGGATCTCATTGGTATATCAATACTGGTATCCCTGAAAAAAAATTAAACCGACCCTGGCCGGATGCTCCAATAGATACCTTTCACGCTAGTGGCCATTGGGGACAGTCCCTTTTTGTGATTCCCTCACTCGATATGGTTATCGTTCGGTTGGCGGATGATCGTGAACCATCATTTAGTAAAAAATTATTCTTAAAATTAATTTTAAGAAGTCTAAACAAAAAAGGAAAGTGATGTCAGGAGTCTTAGGATGAAGAAGATTATAAAATATCTAACGAGGGTCTTGATTGCCACTCTAGTTATGATTTTTATTTGGGTCATTTTTAATTGGGAGAATATCAGCAATTTCCCTAATATTATCTCTTCTTTTTATGCGAAAGAGTTTTGTTCCTGTTATTATGTTATGGGGTTGCCAGAGGAACAGTGTCATCACTATACCAAACAATATATATCTATCAGCGATTTCAAAATAGATAAAGAGAAAAAAACAGTTACCGTAAGTGGTCTTGGTAAAACGAATACAGCCTTCTTTGAAAATTCACGTGTCGGGTGTAGATTGAAGTAAAGAATTAGTTATGGGAGACTCTATGAACAGAGATGCCTGCTCAATAAAACGTTTTAGTGAAATCAGTACGCAGATCAACTCAACGGAAGATCTACAGGATCTATTAGTGTTGATCATGGATTCTGCGAAAGAGTTACTGAATGCTGAGGGCGCGTCTCTGTTGCTTTATGATAACGACCAAGAGAAGTTGATATTTGATATCGTTAGGGGTCCTAAAGGTAATCTGCTTGCAAATAAAACCGTTCCTTTGGGCAAAGGGATTGCTGGCCTTGTTGCTTTGCATAAGCAGCCTATGATTATTGATGATGCCGCAAATGATGCTCGTGTTCTAAAAGATTTTGATATTCAGAATCAATTTACTACTAGAAATATTCTGGCAGTTCCACTTATGACGCCAAAGGGTCTTGTCGGGGTTTTAGAGGTGGTCAACTCTTTTGATGGACGGAATTTTTCTGCCTTGGATCTTGAATTATTGCAATATCTGTCTAACCAGGCAGCTATTGCAATTCGCAACCGGCAGCTTTTTCAGGATCTAGAGATTCGGATGAATGAATTGCAGTGCATCTATGAAATTGGTCAGACTATCATGACAAATATCGATTTTTCAACGAATGCAGAGAATATCCTTGGAGCTATCAAAACAACTTTGCAAGCCCAGAGATTATCGCTGATATTAAAGGATAGCCTGAATGATCATTTACGAGTTGAATGTTCTATCGGCATTCATGCGAAAAAAGATGATATATTAAAATTTCATGAAAACAGCGTTGCAGGCTTTGTTATGAAGACTGGGCAGCCACTGGTTGTTCGAGATATCCAAAAAGATCCTCAAGCTCAGAAATTTCAATCCCTGGGAACATATCATAGTAATTCATTTATCTCTTTACCTGTAAAATATAAAAACAGGGTTATCGGTGTTATCAATGTTTCGGATAAAGAGTCTGGTGAGCCTTTTGATCTGTTTGATTTTCGAGTATTATCCACTGTTGCCATTCAGATTGCTGAGGCGTATGTAAGTTTTGAACGCTATGAAGAGGGCAGAGCCATGGAGCAGCTGCGTAAAGATCTTGCTATGGCCTCTTTAATTCAGAAAAACTCTTTGCCACAGTTGCCCCCGGATATCGGCGAGTTAAAAATTTCTTATTATTATGAAGCCTGCGAATCTGTTGGCGGCGATTTTTATGATATGTCTATATTGGGAGAGCAAAATACGGCTTTTGTTATTGGCGATGTTTCAGGTAAAGGAGTAACGGCTGCTCTGTTCATGGAGCATGTAAAAACTCTGTTACAGGGCTATATTCCTAGGTTTAAAAGCCCAAGAACTTCCATCTCTGAGCTAAACAAGAAAATTCTTTCTGAAAATAGAATGAATCTTTTTGTTACCGTATTTGTAGCTCAGGTAGAGATGGAATTTCGCCAGATTCGTTACGCGAGCGCGGGACACAATCATCAATTTCTTTTAAGAAAGAATAGTGGAAAAATTGAATTGCTGTCTGGCAAAGGAGCTCCGGCAGGAACGTTTAAGGTAGATCGATTTCTCGAAATGGTCATACAATATGAGCCAGGAGATATATTAATTCTTTATACCGATGGTATCACAGAGGCTTTTAATAAACAGATGCAGCCATTTGGTGAGGATCGTTTGATTCAGGTTATAGAAAAGCAGGCCGCATTGCCTTCTGATTCTCTGCCTGACACCTTAAAGGCTAAAATTCTTGAAGAAGTACATAATTTCTGCAACGGTGAAAGCCTGCAGGATGATTTGACTATGTTATTGGTGCAATTATAATATGGTCACATCAGATTTTCATACACATACGCGCCGTTGTCGTCACGCTCAAGGGGATGTCTCTGAATATGTGCAAAATGCTGCAAAAACTGGACTGCGCCGAATCGGAATTTCTGACCATATCCCCTTTCCCGATAATCGCTGGATCGAAGAGCGTATGGATTACAGTGAAAGAGATGATTATCTTGCTGATATTATTTTCGCTCGTGAACAATTTCCAGAACTGCAGATTTTTGCAGGTTATGAAGCTGAATATGTTCCAGAATTTGAATCCTATTTTCAAAATGAGATTTTGCATGGTGGGATGATTCAGTACCTTGCTCTGGGGCAGCACTATTTTTTGGAAGATGGATCCTGGAAGAGTTCTTACGGCGGGATTTTGCTGCCGGATGATCTTGAAAACTACACGAATATACTGATTCGCGGGATGGAGAGCGGCCTATTTGCCTTTGTGGCTCATCCAGATTTGTTTGGTAACTCCTATCCTGCCTGGGATGATGCTTGTGCGCTTCAATCTCACCGTATTGCTCAAAAGGCTGCTGAATTGCAGCTTCCATTGGAGATCAATGGATATGGCTTTAGTAAAAAGCCCCTTATAACCAATCAGGGGGCTCGCAGAATGTACCCCTGGGAACCCTTTTGGGAAATTGTAAGTCATTACCAGGTGCCTGTTATAATAAACTCTGATGCTCACTCTCCCCTTGCTGTGAGGGGAAATTTTTCCCAGGCGATAACCTTGGCACAAAGGTACCATTTGCGGGTTTGCAATGATTCGATTCAATTTTCTTGAAATAAAACTCAGGATCAAAAAAATCATCCGTGCTGTTATGTTTCTGTTTTTTTCCTTCTCGCAAGGGGTGTTCCCAATTACACCCCCGAAGGAGCCCCTTATTATCTATCCGAAAAACCCTGACCTTCAAATTGATAAGGTGAGACTTAAAAAAAAGCCAGGAGATATTTCTGTAAAATCTTTTTTCCCGGCAACGATTCTATTCAAGAATAAAGTAAAAATCGCAGGCAATTTGGTTTTTAAAGAGGATCAACTGAGAATCCAGCAAAATAAAAACGGAATAACGTTTTCAAAAAATGTTTTTTTTCGTGAAATTGCCAGGATAAAAATCCTAGCTTGGTTAGAAAAAACCACAGAAAAAACCGCAAATCATCAACAGTATTTTTTTCTTCCTGCAAAGTATGCAATTACCTTGAAAGCTGGTAAAGTTTTACTTTATGAAAAAAATATTGAAATTTTAAATCAATTGCTATTCCAGAGTGAAGATGGGGAAGCAAAAATTTATACCTATTTTGTCGATTACTGGATAGATCAAAAAAGATGGTTTCATAGAAGAAATGTCAGTTTTGCGTCTGGTCGTTATGAGCCATTATCGACTGTGGTTGAGGAGATCGTTTTTGATTAAGATATTTTCTTCTATAAAAGAGAGCGTTTTTGAATATAGTAAGGAAAATAATAAGAATAAATAAGACCATAACAACCTGATCAATCAGGTCTGGATTGAGCTGCCAGCCTGTAATTTTTCGAATAAGATAATCAATATAAGAATTAGTCTCTATTTTCTGTCCAAGTTGGCGTCGGATATCCCAATGCCAATCTGTTAGTATGCAATAGCCCCAACCATACCAGATGCCAAATACAAACCAGGAACAGGCAGTTAGCGCAACAGAGATCAGATGAAGAAAGCGTGTTCGCGGTAATAACCAACCTATCAAATTAAAGATAGTCAAAGTTGTATGGAAAAGAAAAAAAAGATGGTCAAGTGCATTCAGTAGCAGGTTGTTCATAGAAGCTCTGGCTATTACATTTTTTCTATTTGGGTAGATAGTGTTCCATTATATTAATATTTTTTAGAAACGGAGCAATCTCTTCTGGTAAATAGGGATTGATGTACGTACCATTTAAAGTGTCGATTCCAACCGCTGATTGCAATCTCGGAATGATTTCGATATACCAGTGAAAAAAAATGGGCAGGCTTTCACCCTTTTCCAACATGCTGAGCCTATGGGGATTTGGTGTGCTGTGAATAAAAAATTGAAAGGATGGATTATCCAGCGCATAATGCAACCGTATCAGGGATTCTTGAAATATTTGTGCCAAGGCGTTAAGTTTATTTTCCGGCAGTAGTGCAAAATCGTGTTGATGCCACTTCGGAGTCAGTTGCAATTCAAAGGGGAACCGTGAAGCATAAGGTGCAAATACAAGAAAATCGTCATTTTCCAGAACAATTCTTTTGCGTGAATCCTGGTTTTCCCGAAGAATATCGCAAACCAGGCAACGCTGTTTTTGCAAGAAATGATCACGCATCGACCCGATGAGCTGGTTGGCTGGCTGTGGTAGCGCTGGGCTGGCAATAATTTGGGAAAGGCTATGATCATAAAATGCTCCTGTCTCGATTCCATGATTGTGGAAAATTTGAAAGGATAAAAGCCTATGATCATTATAGAGGTCTTTTATACGCATCTGATAGGCAGATAATAAATTTTGAAAGTTCTGCAACGGAATCTGGGCAAGGGATATTGCATGGTAATTGGAATTAACTATGAGCTCATGCGCGCCAATTCCATTGATATAATCGTACATCCCCTCCCCTTTTTTTTCAAGGGAGCCTTCAATTCGTAACGCTGGTACCTTATTGGCAAAAACCCGAACCTGCCAATTTTTGGAGTCACCGCTATTTTGATAGATACTTGGGTTTGTAAAATGTTCATTTCCTGGACAAAAAGGACATAGAGGATGAGTCGATTCCGGTGCAGGGGATGTTTTTTTTCGATTTGCTACATTAGGTTTTCGTTTTCGCTCTGGTGCCAAAATAACCCAATGATTACTTAAGGGATCTCTTCGTAGTCCAGCCAAGGTGCATCTCCTTTATATAAACCAGTTCGCAGTTAGAAAGCTCTCATCAGGAACTAATATTTTAAACAGTCCGGAAACCGGGTGAAATTCTCTTGTTTCATTACCTTGAATCAGCTCTATGCCAAACTCGATAGTTTCGTCTGTATTCGCCGAAACGGCCTTGAAGGGAATGGCGCACTCAAGAAATTCTTTCATAGCGGCCCTTGCCTGTCCGAGTTCTTTGCGTTCAGGTGTGTGGCATATGACAGGAACTTTTTGCAAAACATGGCTTTCCAGAGAAAATTGCATTTCAAAATGAGTGCCATTTAAATCATTGCCAACCTGAGCACCGGAATGCTTAAAAAGTTTTATTTTAATCTGAGAGTTGGGCGCAAGAAGGTGAAAAAAGAACGAAATTTTGATAAATAGCTCCTCTTGATTAAAACCGTATGCAATTTCCTGTACAATATGATCCGCATGAAACATGGCAGAGCCAGATTTTTTTGTCTGGTAGGGAATACTTCCAAGCCATTCAAAATAGTCACTTTGCAGTCCATCAATTTTTGGAAATAAGAATTCCTTGGGACTTTCAAGAGATTTTTGCGGAAAGATCATGATCGGATCGAGAAGCCAAAGAGGAACCTGCTCACCTAAACTTTCCCAGGCGGCAATCAGATAAGAACGGAAGATTGCGTCAAAGTCTTTTTTAGTGAGAGATTGGAAATCATCTCCGTACCACCAGAACCAATCTGAGCCTTCAGATACATAGATATACTCCAGAGCCTTTGCTAAGGCCTGACCTGACAGCCCATTGTTTTTCTTTTCTTCAATTTTATTTCTTACGCTAAGTAGATAATTCCAAGCCTTGTTGTCTTCGGCGCTACCTATCCAGATTTGGAAATTTCCATAGATCCAGGATGCGCTATAGAGATCCTTTATATCCTTGGTTCTGGTGTTGCTTTTTAGAGAGTTTGACATGGAAACGGCGCGGAGCTGATCTGATTGTCGCAATCCTTCATAGATTCCCTTTAAAAAACTTTGTCCGCCATCAAAGTAGTACTCCCAAGGGTTTTCACCATCAAGTATGATGGCAACCTGATGGTTTTCTGCATGACTTTGTATAGATCGCAGATTTGAAAAAAACTCCTGTAACGCTTCATTGGTATGCATTTTGGAATACCTAAATCCTATTGCGTCTGACAGGCCTTTATCTCTGAAAAAAATTGATATTTTTCCTGAATTGCCCGAATAAGAGTAGGCATCAAACAAATTGTGATGAGTGCCACCATCGGAGTGATAAAGAATTTCTTCGTCGGTTGCAATCCAAGCTACTTTTTCATCAATGAAAAGGTTGGCTATCTCTGGCGACACGCTTCCTTCAGCTGGCCAAAAACCGAGAGGAGCTTCAGAAAAATATTTCTTATAAAGAGATTTGGCCATCTGGATGTGCGCTCGAGCATCTTCTGGGAATGAAAATCGGTTGGGTCGCGCAAACTGGGGCATACATCGCTTTGCTGTTTCAGTATCGTAGATTAAGGGTAGAATGGGGTGATAGAAGGGTGTTGTTGAAATTTCTGATTTGGTTTCCAGGGCAATTTTTTGATAAAGGGGTAAGATTTCAGCCATTATGGTATAATGAAGATCAAGTATGGAAATTTTTTCATCTTGATTAAAATTATGGTCTTTCTTTATCATCTCCTGGATAACAGAATAGTGCTCCTTGGCTGAGTATCCAAACCATGCCAAGTTAAACCACATCTGTAAATCAAGGATATCCTGGTTTGTAAAAAGCTCATATTGGTTTTTTTCTTTAATTGCAAGAAGCCGCTTATAGCCAGGGTAAAGATGGATCATCGTTGGCCAATTCGCCTGAAAAAAATTATCGATGATAAAATTTCTTTCTAGAGTACTTAGTTCCTCTGGCTTTTTTCTGCTGATTGTTTCATAATAATCTTCAGCTCTGTGATTGATATAATCTTCAAGTTGATGCATGAGAGAGGGCGTCAGATTAAAAGTCATTCCGACATCAGGATAGGAAAGACATGTTACAGCCATGTCCCGGTACGCTTTTATCGAGTGCAGGCGGATCCAGGGCAAAATGTATATATTCGAATTCGCCATTTTGTATATGGGCTGATGCAGATGCCAGAGAAAAAGTACATAAAGCTGTTGCATTTCTTTAGCCATAATGCCCTCAAGAAGTTTTTATTTTTTTTGAATCAGGAAACCAGTCTGTCAAGGCATAAAAGGAATAGCAAGACTTTCCTGCTTCAATGAAATTACCAATTGACATACTATGGAAAGTTGACCATATCGGAAATGTCATAAATACTGTTGTATAGACGGAATGATATACCTTTAAACCAAGCTGCTATGAAGTTTTTCCATTTTTTCTCCCATTTTTTCCAGAATCCCCGTCAGATTATGTGGAGCTTAAGCCGAAATAATGTCTATTTAATTTTTCTTGCTGTGTTGGTTGGTCTTATTGTTGGTTTGGCAAGTGTAGCGTTAAAAGAGATCATCGAAATTTTTCTAAAATTTTCCTTTAATGCAAAGGGCGAGGTCATCATCGGGTCATTGCCCGGTTTGCCATTTTATTATATCCTGTTTATTCCTGCACTCGGTGGCCTGGTGGTCGGGATATTGAAATTTTTGGTTATTAAGAGCGGGGCCAAGGGTGGCGTTGAGCAAGTAATGCACGCGATGGCGGTTAAGGATGGTAACCTTAGCTTTCGGGAGGTGTTTGAAAAGTTTATAACTTCTGCAATAACCCTAGGTACAGGAGGATCAGCGGGAAAAGAGGGGCCGGTAGTGCATATAGGCGGAGGTATCGGCTCCCTTTTATCCAGATTTTTTCATCTGCCAGATGAGTATGTTAAGGCTCTGGTATCAGCAGGAGCAGCCGCAGGTATCGCTGCCGCTTTTAATGCACCCATTGCTGGAACATTTTTTGCACTGGAGATTTTGCTGGGTGATCTGTCTTTAAATATTTTTAGCATGATTATGGTTGCGGCGATAACTGGAACAGCAGTTGGTCGTTTTTTCCTTGGAGAGCATCCTGCTTTCGATCCGCCGAGTTATCTTGTTTCATCCCCTGTTGAAATTGTATTTTATATTATCTTGGGAATCTTAGCCGGTTTTCTTTGTGTTATTTTCATAAAAATGCTGGTCTGGATTCGCGATCTTTTTACAAGATTAACAATACCAAATTTTTTGAAGCCAGCATTAGGAGGTTTTCTGGTCGGATTATTGGCTCTTGCCATTCCCAACATTCTGGGGATTGGCTACGGTACCATTAATAGCTTTCTCCATTTTGATAGGTTTTTAACGAAAATTAGTTTTTTTGGGATAACTGCAGATCATTATCCCTTTCTTTATGTCTGGATCATCATGATTGGTATTGCTGGTATTATCCTAGGGAAGGTTTTGGCTACTTCTATAACCCTTGGTTCAGGCGGTAGCGGTGGTACTATTGTGCCATCACTTTTTTTAGGAGCGAGTCTGGGAGCGCTGGTTGGACATCTTGCTTCGATTATCTTTCCTCATGCAGGAATCTCGGTTGGAGCCTTTGCTCTCATCGGCATGGGTTCTGTGATTGCCGGCGTAACCCAAGCTCCGATTATGGCTATTTTATTGTTTTTTGAAACGACCAGAAGTTATCAAATTATCTTGCCAGTTGCCACAGTTTCCCTGATCTCTACGCAAATTACAAAATATTTTCTGCATGGCTCTATGTATACCCTGGAATTAAAGCACATGGGAATCGACCTGTATGAGGGTATGGAAAAAACGGTTATGTCTACAATCCGCATTGGTGATATTATGCGTCGAAACCTGTTAACTGTACCGTACAATATGCCATTGCGTCAGATTATGGAACTTTTTCTTCATACCCGTTTTACATCAGCTATTGTCGTCAACAAAGAGGGTGATTTGATAGGCCGTTTGCATCTGGATGATTTGAAAAGAATGGTTGAAACACCATCTTTATATAATATGTTAATCGCATCTGAGATCATGGAGGAGGGTGTAATCTCTCTTTCGGTCAATGATTCGTTAAGCAAGACTGTGGAGTTGTTAAGTCGCAGCCATTCAAGCCTGATACCCGTTGTTGAAAAAAAAGGATCCCTGAAACCAATTGGCTTTATAACTAGGAAAGATATTCTGAATGTTTATGAGAAAGAGATTTTACGTAAAAATCTTTCTGGCCTCAAGTTTCGCTCGCCTGTGGCAGAATTGAGCGGAACATCGTCGCGCCAAATGATAGATTTTGGAGCGGAGTATCAAGTAAAAACAGTTCCGGTTCCAAGAGAATGGATATCCAAGACTTTGGCACAATTGGGTGTTCGGGAAAAATGGGAGATCTCTGTTATAGCTGTACTTGATCAGGAAAAAGAGGAACATATCATTCCAAGGCCGGATTACCATTTTCAAGAAAATGATTTGGTTGTCATTGCTGGCACCAATGAGGCCATGAAGAAAATCAACGAATAAAGGTAGCTTAATTATATGAAAAAAATCAGTGTCCTGCTATTCATTCTATTTTTTAGTACAATGGGAGAGGTAATCGCCGCAAATAGGGGAATTGGCAAAGTGGAAAGCTCTGATGGGCTTATAGGAAATTATGTATCAATTTCAGGAGCACTCTCCTATTTACAAGCGGATGCCGGCAAACTAAGCCAAATAGGGGAAAATGGTCTGGCTCTGCTCTTGGAGCATCACAGTAGGTTAACGCAGAGTCATGAGATTATCCTGGGTGTCGGAGGTGAATGGCTTGCTAATGAAAAAAATCAATTTTTAACCCTGTTGACAAGTTATGAATTTACCTGGAGATATCACATATTGCCTTTAAGCTTTCTTCCCCGATTTTCACTATTTTTTGATTTTGCATTAGGAATCATTGATTACACAGCAGAAGGCTATTCTGGCAAATTGCGCAGCGGAGCCTATACCCTGGGAGTGGGCAATACCTGGCGTCTGTATCAGGGGATATTGCTACAATGGCAATTCAGGTTTAGGAATTTGCAATTTTTTTTCCCCCAGGAGTATCTTGTAGCAGAAGAAGATTTCTCGCAGCAAATTGATTCACTCGCTCTTCGTATTGGCTTTCTTGTTCGCTACTATTAATTGTTACATAAGAAACATGGAATCGCCATAGGAAAAAAATCTATAGCCAAAGTGTTGAGCCTCCTGGTATATCTGCATCACTCTAGTTCGCTCATAGAAAGCGCTGACAAGCATGAGCAGGGTCGATTTAGGCGTATGAAAATTTGTTATTAAAGCCGAGCTTAACTGGAAGGAAAATCCTGGATAGATAAACAGTCCTGTTGAACCAATAATCCGATCCTTCTGTATCGTACAGGTAATGGGAGTTCCAGGGTGTTTGATCTTTGATGAGCTCGAGAGATTAGCCAGCCAAAGAGATTCAATGGTACGCATAGCAGTGGTGCCAACCGGTATAATTCTACGCTTTTGTTGCTTTGCCTGAAGAATTGTGTCCCAGCTTTCCTGAGTGATTTCAAACTCCTCCTGATGCATATTTTGAGAATGTATGCGTATATCCTCAGAGCGAACAGGCGCGAAAGTTCCGAGACCTACAGATAAAGTTAGAAAGGTAAATTCTGCTCCTAACCGTTTTAAGTTTGCGAGCATTTCAGCGGTAAAGTGAAGCGAGGCTGTAGGTGCCGCCGCTGACCCAGTTTTTTGTGCGAAAACAGTCTGGTATCGTTGATCATCGATGGGTCCAGCTTCTCTTTTCAGATAAGGGGGTAGCGGTATTGCGCCAAATTGCTGGCAATATTGTTCATCTATGGGGGCATAGTTTGGATCTACCAATTCAAAAAGGGCATGCTCCTGATGCGGTTTTTTATAGCGTAAAATTCTATTGCCAGGTAGGCTGACAAGCATACCTGGCTTTAATTTTTTTCTACGTGAAACAACAGCTATACATTGAGCATCTGAGCCGGGAAGAGAGAGAAACAGCAATTCATGAATCATCCCTTTCTCAGATCGACCCCAGAATCTGATTTTTCGAACCTTTGTATCATTTAATACAAAAAGATCACCAGGCTGAATCATCTCCGAAAGTTGGAAGAAATGGAGATGCTGGATGGTATGACTGGCTCGATGGACTGTAAGTAACCGGGATTGATCTCGTCGCACTGCAGGATAGCGGGCGATGGAATCCTCTGGTAAAAAAAAGTCATAGTTTTGCAGTTGGTGATCAATAGAAATTGTCATACTCTTCATTTTTTACGTCAACATTGCTTTAGGGCATGGAATAAATTCTGCCAATGACAGACAATAAAAATGAAGATTCTGTAAAAAAATAGGGGAAAAAATCGTTTTAACAAAATGATATAAGATTTGACATTTTTTGCGAATCCACCCTTGTTTTTATAGGTGATCACAAAAACTGTCGTTTTTGTGCCTATCATAGGGCGCACGTATTGAAAAAACCAGCTTTTCTTTTTTTTAAAATATTGAATGAGCTCGTTTTTGTGACCGCCCTTATGAAATATCCATTGGAGAATCATTAGGAGATATAGGTGTCACAGAGTGCAATGCAAGAGTTGAGAGGTCATCAATTCCCTGTGCTGGAAAGCGGTTTTGTTCGGGTTGTGGATTGGATGGGAGATGATGCTGCGATCGTGCAGGCGGCCAGGGTTTCCTATGGCGAGGGTACAAAGCAGGTTCAGGAAGATAGAGGATTGATTCGCTATTTACTGAGACATCGGCATACCACACCATTTGAGATGTGCGAGTTAAAACTGCATATCAGAGTTCCCATGGATACCTGGCGTCAGTGGATCCGGCATCGAACAGCCAATGTAAATGAATATTCTACAAGATACTCTCTTGCCATCGATGCAGCAGCTACCACGAATCCTGACCAATGGAGGGTGCAACTGGAATCAAATCGGCAGGGCAGTAGCGGTCTATTTGATATTACAACGGGAACGCTATTATCAAAAAAGGAGGCCGAATTGCAAAGCCTCTGCCGGAGTGTTTATGAAGAAAGAATCGCCCTTGGGGTTGCCCGAGAACAGGCACGGAAAGATCTGCCCTTGTGCACTTACACAGAGGCTTATTGGAAAATTGATCTTCACAATTTGCTCCATTTTTTAGCCTTGCGCATGGATCATCATGCCCAAAAGGAAATTCGCGACTATGCTACGGTAATTGGGGAAAAAATAGTCAGCCAATGGGTTCCCCTGACCTGGCAGGCTTTTCTCGATTACCGATTGAATGTTCTCACCTTATCTTCGTCGGATATTTCCTATTTAAAAATATTTCATACTGCTGGTTCCGATGCTATGGTGGAGAAGATGAGACAGGAAGGATGGTTTCGGGATGTGAGTGGCAAATGGATGGCAAATCGAGAAGCGAATGAGTTAGCAATAAAAATGGAAATGTTGGGATTGCAAGCTCCATGGTTAGAAAACTGAATCGAAAAAATGGGTGATATCCATGCAAAGCGTAAAAGATTTTACACCTGGGCTAATTCAATCGCAGCATGAAATGTATCTCTCTTCCCTGTTCACGAATCCTAAATGGGCACAGGAAGGGAAGCTGAGAATACCGCCTGCCTCCTTTACCTCGATGGGGGCAAGTTTCGTACATTATGAACCGAATCGAACTCTTTTGATCTCTATCCCGGTTAGGGAGGATTTTGCGAATCCAATGGGTTTTATGCAGGGAGGGTTACTTACAGCCGCATTTGATAATGCCTTTGGACCTCTATCTTACCTCGTTGCGGGGAAGCCGGCTGTGAGTTTGGATATACATACCAATTATATTCGAGGTATTTCGATTCGAGATACACTATTTGTGGAAGCAAGAGTCATTGCCAGAGGGTTTCGAACCATATTTTTAGAAGCAGAGGCTGTAAACTCCAGAGATAAGCAGATCGCAAAAGCCAGCTCGCAGCTATTGATCATTAGCGATGGTAGCCTGTAAGTTCCGTATATCCGAAACCTGTAACTGGTTTCCCTTTGTGACGTCCTTGTAAGCGAACCGCTCCCTCCCAATAGGTAATCGCAAGATTGAGTTCCTGGTTTTCCAGGATTGGTTCAATTTCTATATTCAATTGAAGGGTTTGGGACTGGATCTGCCATCCTGATGGGTAGCGATTGCCAAGAGGACTTTCCCAAAATTTCTTTATTTTGATCTGGGCGACGTGAAAGGGGAAAGATTTTTTTTGAGAATCGGTATCAATAACAGCAATATAGGAATAATCTGTGGCTTTATTATCGCTACCTCTCAACACATAGAACATGATATCCGTTCCATCGCTGAGTTGCAGGGCAAACCAGTCCCATCCCTGGTTGCCTTTGCTGAGCATTGAGCTTCCCCACTCACGATCAAACCATGAGAGACCAGAGACTCTGTAATTTTGCCCCTTTATGTAGATCGTTCCTTCTGTTTGGAGCCTGGTTATTGAGTAGTAATAGGAAGCATTGCCTGGTTCTGGACCTTTAACGCTGTAACCCTCCCGTCCCTGGGGGACTATATTTTTTTGAGGACTTAGAATGAGATCAATGGCAACACCGTCTCTTCGGGCGAATAAGCGCAGGGGGAAAAAGGTCTTTTGGTCTGATTTTACTGAGGAAAGTTGCCAATCCTCAACATAAATTTTAAAGGGAGAGTGTTGTTCTCCTGCGATTCCCGTGATTCCACGAGCAAATTGTTGATACGCATAAAAGGAGCTCTCTTTAGAGTCGGTCAAAGCAAAGTGAGCCATAAAGCTCTGCTGGGTATTCCAGGTCTTGGTTATCGTTCTCTTCTCTGGTTGGGAATTAAGCCTGTTTCGAAAAAGGGTGAATTGATAGCCAAAGCGATGAGTAGAGTCAACCTGGAGATTTCCCGTAAAATACCACCATTCAAACCGATATTCTGGATGACTAAAATGATCCTTTGGAAATTGAAACTGCTTTGCTTTTGTCACCAGCGGGAAGTTATCCTGCTTGCTTGTCTGTAAAAAATCAGTGATCTTGAGTTGAAATTTTTTTTGAGTAGAAAACGAGCTTTCCTGGAAGGAATCATAAAGAAAAAAAAGAGAAATTGGGGTTAAAAGCATCAGAAGGGCTAAAAATACCAATCGGAAAGAAACTATTTTGTTACTCTTCATGTAGGGCATCCGCAGTTTGAATTCGAGTCAGAGCGAAAGCGGGGTATAAGGCAGCCCCCAACGAGGAAACGATCGCAAGAATTATAGCGTACAATTGTAGATCAGGTTGAAAAATAAAAGGAAAATCCCAGCCAAAGGATCTACGATTGATTACATGGATCAGAATAAAGGACATAGCGTTTCCTAGGGGAATGGCAAGAACTCCTGCAATGATGCCAGTGACTCCTGTCTGGATAAGTATCAGCACAAACAGACTTTTCCTGCTGAGGCCTAAAGCGCGAAGGATACCAAATTCTCTTTTTCTCTCTAACTGCAAGGCCATGAGGGAGCTCAATATAGCGATAAACGCCACAAGAATCGCAATAAATTGGAGCATATAGGTGATGATAAATGTCTTGTCAAAGATATCAATGGAGTACTCTAAAAGAGATCTGCCAGATTGCATTACAATATCCCGATTGGGTCCAGTAATGGCAAGAATCTCCTTCTCCACCTGTTTTTTTAACGTTCGCTTATTAAGAAAAAGGGAGATTCCTGAAACATTGGTATCGTCCCAGTACTGGCGATAGATCGCATCGCTAATGGATATCTGTCCCTGATCGCTTGAGTAATCGTCATATACACCTTCTACAACAAATGAGATGGATTTTTCTTTACCGTAAAGAAGGATGGTTTGTCCGAGATTTATGTTGTGTTTATATGCCAACGATTGAGAAATAAAAGCGATAGGTTCTGATTCCATTTTTTTCCATAATAATTCTACTGGCTTTCTTTTTTCGCGAAGAAAGGATTGTTCAGTTTTTGCATTCCCCAAGCGAAACGCTCTTATGCGCTGGGTTCCGATGGAAGTAGGCATACTAACTTCTCTGAAATAGCTGATTTCCTCTACACCGGATAGAGATTTTAGTTTTGTTACGAGTGAATAGGGTAAACTGGCTATCGTTTGCAGTCGTATATTTCCAGGAGCGGTTATATAAATATCCGCAGATAACCGTGAGGCTAGCCAGGTTTGAACAGTTGCCCGAAAGCTTTCTATCATTGTACCAACACCGATGACGACAGAAATAGCAATTGCCAATGAGGCAATAGCCAGACCGCTACGACTCATATAGCGTGATATGGACTGGATCCCCATTTTCCAGTGGAATAATCGATAGCGATGCAAGAAAGGCAAGCTAAGATGCACAATCCAATAAGCAATGACAGGGGTAGATAGGCTCAATCCAATGATAAGGAAAAAAAGGGCGAGAAATCCATTGATTAGACCTTTTCCTGGTAGTAAGGTGATTAGACCTGATGCGGTTACGAAGGAGAGTCCAATTCCAGCAAAAAGCGGCAGCCGTCGCAAAAGGTTCTGTTCGCTTACCGAGCGCAACATTCCCTGGCGTGGCTCAATCTTGGCCATCTCCAGAGCGGGTATTAAAGAAGAAAAAATGGCGATTCCCATACCAAGAAAAAAGCTATTGGATAATGTGGAAAAGGGGATTTGATGATTCTGCAGATTGGTTGTAAAGTAAAGGTTGTTGATTGTTTGCAGAATTACTGAAAGAAAACTCGAAGATATAGCTATTCCCAGGAGAATTCCAAGCAACGATCCAAACCATCCGAATAAAAAAGCTTCTTGAATGACTAGGAAAAAGATCTCCTTTCTGCTGGCTCCCAGAGCCCGAAGAAGTCCTATCGTTTCACGACGTTGCATCACAGAAAAGGAAATTGTATTAAAAATAAGAAAGCCACCAACAATAAGGGACAATAGGCTCATTGCCTTTAGGTTTGTCCGGAAGGCCTGGGTCATAGTTTGGACATCACGAGACGCTTTCCCTTTAGCCAAGATTTGTGCATTTTGCGGTAGAATTTTTTGAATCATCGGAATGGTCGCAATGTCCTGGTCTGCCACCATGAGGTCGATTCTGGATAAGCGACCCGGAATTTCCAGGATTTTTTGTGCGCCCCCGATGTCCATGATCAGCAAGTTTTCCAGTAACCTCTCGTCTGAGATTGATTCTCCACGTAAAAAACCGATGATACGAAGTACTTTGTTAATACCTCCAACCTGAATTTTGACATAGCCATCCTGTTTCAGACCATGCTGTTTCGCTGTTTTCTCAGAGATAAAAACAGAATTCGGATTGGAAATAAATTCATGAAGGGCTTTGTCAAATTTTCCGAGAGGCTGCAAAAAATTGCGAAAAGGGTTATCCGCAAAGGGATCCAGAGCCAATAAGCGAATCTGAGTAGGCTCTGATCCAGACAAACGAACGAAGGTATCAATGACTGGCGCTGTACTCTTAACACCGAGTTCCGTTCTGATTTGCTTGTATAAGCTATCTTCGCAGGTTACAGGGTAACAATGGATAGAATGTGTTGCCCTTCCCGTGCTGGCGGTAAGCGATAAATGAAAGGAGGCGAAAGCGCTTTGTTGGGCAATGTCAACAGCGACAATAACGGCAACGCCGATCGCAATTCCAAGTACCGATAAGAAGAGCTGCATTGGATGACGCAGGAAAAAAGCAAAACCGGCTTTTGTTAAGATAGGGATCATTATTTTACCTCACCTGAAATCTCTTCCAGATGGCCGTTTCGAATCTGAATAATGCGGTCTGCAATACGGCAGAGATCTTTATTGTGAGTTGCCATGATAAGGGTTTTATTATAGGATTTTATAAATTGCAAGAGAATATGGATCACCTGAGCGGATGTGCTGTCATCTAGATTTCCTGTAGGTTCATCTGCCAAAACCAGTTCAGGATTGTGTATGATAGCTCTGGCAATGGCTATTCTTTGTTGCTCTCCTCCTGATAACGTGTCGGGATATTGGTTCTCTTTGTTTTTCAGCGATAGTTTTTCAAGTAGAAGATCAACCTGGTCCTTTTCTGCCGGCAGCAGATTGTTGAGTTCCAGAGGTAGCAACAGGTTATCACGAACAGTTAATGTCGGGATTAGGTTAAAAAACTGAAAAATAAACCCAATATTTTTTCTGCGAAACAGGGTTCTCTCTGCCTCGGAATGAAAGGCGAGAGAGCGGTTATAAAACCGTATCTCCCCTTGATCGGGACTATCAATTCCACTTATAAGATTTAAAAATGTACTTTTACCTGAACCACTTTTGCCGAGGAGTATGATAATCTCACCTGCATTCACCGAAAAGGAGACATCTGCAAGCACAGAGATGGACTCTTTTCCCTGGGTGTAGGATTTATGCAGATTTTTAAGTTCGATGAGAGCCATTGGTTTTCTCCGATTTTTGAAGCAATATAAATAATGTAGCACATTTTTTTATAATGTGCCTTTGTAATTTGAAGAAATCGGCTTTTCTTCGGCATCAGCTCGGATTGCCAGTTTTGCGGGGATTATGACTCTTATTGGCGAGGGTTATTTTATAAAAACTCCAGAAATGATTTATAAAATTTATAGACATATTTGCAAATTCCTTTATACCTCCCTGAAATAGGAAAACAGAAACTTGATTTTTCTCTAGAACGGTCTACAGGGAGGAAACGTGGCTGATTTGCATGGGAATTTCGGTGAACAACGAGACCAGGAGTTTATTATTCCAGAATTTAAAAAGATAATCATTATCGACGCTCATGATACGATTCTCAAGAGGGATTTTAGCCGAACTCCACAAAATATTTTTCAGGATCCCCATGACCGGGATACAATTGTTTGGCAGCTAAGGGAAGGATTTCAAAATTTTCTCGATTATTTTGGGGCAATTAAAAAAATTAAAATCGTGATTAGCTCCGATGGCGACCAGGATCGTTTGAAAGAAATTTTCATCAGGTTTGGTATTTTTAAGCAATTTGATGCGATTTATGGATTCAAACATATTCATAAAGAGACCTACTTAAAGCAACTGGATCAGATCCTTGCTGATTTTCACATGGAGCCTCGAGATGCTGTTTTCATAGGAGATAGTAAGATCGACGCCTATTCTGCCCAAAAGTATGGAGTCGATTTTATTTCTGTGCCGAATACCGTTTCAGACAGACATTTTTCTTTTAACTCATTCCTGCATATCCGTTTTACAAGACCTCCCTACGGACTGGAGTTACAAAGAATTATTAACATCAAACACATCTATCACAATCTTGCTTCCCCTGTCCTGGTAGAAATGGCGATCCAGCGCGGGGAAGGTGTTCTTTCGCATAAAGGGTCTTTGGTTGTTCACACGGGAGACATCTCATCGCATTTATTAAAAGGACGTTACATTGTTAAAGAACCAAGCACAGAACATAGAGTCACTTGGGATACAAGTGATTTTCATCCCCTTGATCCAGATAATTTTAATATCTTATTTTTACGTTTAAAAGCTTTTTTACAGGATCGTGAGATTTTTATCCAGGACTGCTATGTTGGCTCTGACCCTGATCACTGTATGCCGCTTCGCATTATAACCCAGACAGCCTGGCATGGTTTATTTGCCAGAAATATGTTTATTCAAGCAAGCAAAGAGCAGATGGAGGATTATTTTCCTGAGTACACCATTATCCATGTTCCCCATTTTAAGGCGATACCGGAGGTGGATGGTACTAGCGCTGAGGCCTTTGTGATTGTGCATCTGGTTAAGAAGGTTGTGTTAATCGGCGGCACTCATTATGGCGGTGAAATCCGCAGGGCAGTAAATACTCTGATAAGTTTCTTTTATATTCAGGAAGATATCTTACCTGTAAAATTTTCTTCCAATATTGGTCGCAACCATGATTTAGCTGTTTTTTGGGGAGAGCCAAACATTCGAAAAAGTTCGGTAAGCTTGGATTCCGAGAGAGATTTTTTTGGAGATGCCTATCATGGTTGGACTGAAAATCATATATTTAACCTTGAATGGGGATGTTATATTCCGGTTTCCAATCTTACTAAAAACACAAATCCATTTTTATATGAATCAGTTCATACTTTTTCCACCATCCTGGAAAATGTAAAAATTAACAAGGAAAGACGTACAGATTTTCATGCGGAGATTTATGAAAATCCAAGAGCCTGCTTTCCCAAATCTCATTTTCGCTTTGTTGATCGAAGTGGAATCAGCGATCATCCTAAAAATATTTTTATTTTTATGAAAGATGGCATGGGGATATTTCCGGCCATTTCCAGAATTAGCCGGGCTCAGGGAGCCTTTTATCTCTTTATGGGATATAACTCTGATAGGATTTTTGACCTTAAGGAGACAGAAAGCTCCCATAGATTCCGGTTTCAGCCTTTTTTTAACGATAACCCTTTTACCTTTCCGCCGGTTGTGTATGCTTTGCACGTCTGGGAAAAGATGGAGCGAAGTCTGGCGCAATGTTGGCTAATAAATTACTCCCATGTAGGCCACCTAAGCAGCCCGAACTGTTGGCATACTGATGAAAGAATCAGTGATTTGATCAAGTACGTTTTGCAAGATGAGTTTGAGGCGGATAAATGGATATTTGATCCGGTGTGGGGGTTTGAGGTACTAAAATCGTGGCCACGGGCAGAACAGAATGTTCCTTCATCGCTTTTACCTGTAGATATATGGGACGAGCGCAGCCTTTTTTTGATATGGCGCAGGCATTTGATAGCCAGGTTTCATAAAAATCTTGATCCATACAAGCGCGATCTCGATCCGGAGATAGTGGATGCCTCTCCGACTGCTGAATAGCGGTGATATATGATACTTCAAGAAAAAATTGTTCAGGTCTATAATCAGGTTTCGAGTCTCTTATCTTTGGATGATCCTGAAATGCAGGTTCACATGGTGGTCAAACATCATAAGGGAGAAGAACGGTTGTTTGATAGTTTTGTGCATGATCTCTATCTGCTGCGCTATAAAGGAGACCTCTTTATAGCAAAGGAGGAGAGCGTGTATGAAAATATTAATCACTGCTCCTACGATTTCCGTAGTTTTTTTCACTTTGTGCATTCAGTATTTAATGTTGGGGATTATAGCACTCCTTATTGGACCTATTATGGCACGGACGAGGATGGCCAGAAACAGGAAATTCAGTTTGTCTACTGGCAGCTTTTAGAAAAGCAGCATGTCCTAAAGCAGCTGTCGGATGATATAGAAGATAAGGAGATTGATGATCCTGTTATATTAAATTTATTTCAGATTTACCTTCAGAAAAAAAGAAGCCTGATCCAGGTAGACGGAGAAATTTATACGGATATATACAATCAGCATGGTCGGGATGTTGTCAACGAGGTGCTGGCTTCTGCTGTAGGGCAGATGCTGGATATTAAAGTTCCGATAAATTTTTTTGGAATGCAGAATGTCGAATTTCAGCAGCCTTTCTCCCGGCTGGAGCAGGGGGATGTCATTCAAGGGGTACGTCGCTTTTCCTTGACCAAATCAATCTGTAATGATTTTCCCTGTCTCTCATTTTTTCAGGATTTGTATATGGAAATCTATAAAGACAAGGCCTTAGAAGAGCTTCGTCTTGATTTAACTAAAGTATGGCATCGTGGCAACCCCTTTCATTTTTTTCTGGATGGAGAGAACAAGGATGCCAAAATCTCCCAATTTCGCCAGACGCTACAGCCCTGGATACGCTCCCATTACCCGAATTATCTTGATTTTATTGATTCCGATATTCTGGATCGATTTTTAGGAGCGTATGACGACAGAAAAATTCAGGAGTTTTTACTGTATCAGGGATCGGATGGAAATATTTTTACTGTAGATTACGGTGAGATATTATTTCCCCAATTGGGACTCGATAGTCAGGATATTCGGTTTATCACCAAGCAGCATGAATTCGTGCAGAAATTTTTAGCCTATTGTGAAGAGGTTCTGAATTCCGAAGATTTGATGTATCGAAAGCACCTTCTGCTTTTTTTGGAAAAACTAAACCATTTGCCAGAAGATTTCTTTGAAGGTTTAATCTCCAGAATGCCAAAGTTTTTTTTTCAATACCACTGGGATAATCATAAATTGAGTTATCGTCCTGATACCATCGTCTCTTTTTTCCAGTATTATATGTCCGAGATTCGTAACCATTTGGGTACTTATGTATAACTATAAGCTTTTTTTACCTGTAGATGCCTAATTCAGAGCTGTCTGCTGAATCGATGCCGGTGAAAAGCATTCCCTGTCCCTCTTTACCTCGTTCAAAGAAACCGTCTGGAGCAAAGCCTTCCCATACCTCGCGTAGAGCCTCCCAGAGCATATCCAGGTAGGCCTCATAATCATACTTTACTGTTTCTGGATTTTTTAGATACACGACCTCTTCTGCCTGGTATCTCTGGGATGGGTTTTTGTGGCGTTTAGCCAGGATTAGGTACCTGAGCTTTTCTCCTGGTTGAACTTCAATCGAAAAATTTTGCAGTTGCTGCAATGATAAAGCCGTAGCGTTTTCAACGGTATAGCTTTCCAGCTCTTTGCCTACAGTTTTACGCAGCAGTAGCTCTTGCCAGGGTACCTGTCGTGCTCTAAGTAGCGCGTCATACTTTCGATAAATCAATTCTATCTGTGGATGCAGCTCGCGCAGTTCAGCAATACCTGTTTTTTGCTGCATGAGAGACAGCATCTCCCATTGCGCCTTACGGATGAAGAGGGGAATGTCTTTGCGCCGCACCATGATACCGCGCACTTTGATCTCGCCACTGAAAAGACGGCCAAAATAGCGGTTAGAGACAGGGTCTTTTTTGTCCATTTTTGAGGGAGAAAATACCAGCCAGGTAAAAAAGCCGTCTATTCCCATCTCGATGCCTGTTACCTGTCTGATCTCCGTGCAAAGAAGCTTAATCTCTTTGTCAATGTCCTCCTGACGGATTTTCTTTTTTTTTTGAATAAAGATACTGTCTGTAATGGCATTGATTAGAAAGAACCCTCTTTTTTCTGCCAGCTCTTTGGCCTGTAGTAGCTTTTCCCGGCCAAAAGCGGTAACAGATTCATGGCTCTCCAGGCGGCCAAACTTGGCATTGCGGTAGCCAAGATAACCAAAAGAGGTGACTAGAAGCCATTTTATGGATCTTTGCCGGGCATCAGCAATCTCTCTCTCCTGTTGACTAATCGAGATATCCTTGCTTCTTTGTTTCAGCCAACGCCGGCGCTGTAGAATGTCGGTTAACGCCTGGCTCACGACACCTTTTCGTTTTATACAGATATGATAGCCTGCTTCAGGAACACGGGGGGCATCTTGCTCGTTAGCGCAGCAGCGGCATAGCACAGTCTCCGGTGAAATGTTGTGCATTACCATAATGGAGGGGTACATCTGGGCAAAGTCAAGCTGGTACACACCTTCAAAAACAAAGCCATTACGGATGTCCGGTTCAAAAACCAGCCCCCCTTTGTCGATCTGCAGTAGCTCATAGGCTGTCTTCGCCTCCTCCACGCTACTCTTTTGCCAGGGAACCAGATAATCCTGCTCCAAAGCCACCTTTATTTCCATATAGGTCAGAGCATTGCCTGTTGAAGCTCTGGCCATTTTTTGTACAGGCAGACGGCTCATGCGCGCCAGCTCTAAAATTCCGTACAATTCACTCTCCTTGTACACAAAGCTGTTGGCGCTGTCAATATGCCATCTGCCAAACAGCGGATAGGAGGGAGCCCGGTAGATCATATTTCCATAGCTGTTGTAACTGCTGCCCCTGGTAATGATCTTTCTAACAGTTCTGCCTGGATCACGATCCAGCTTAAGGGGCAATCTACTTTTCTGAGCCATGGAAAAAAAGGCAGGGAAAAGAATTTGATCTCCAAATGATGATAGAATGACGTCAGGGTCATGATCCGTAAGCAATTGGTTGAGCTTGCGGATAAATGCATCTGGTGCAGAAAAGGTAAGGACGTACTCTTTTTTGTCAGGTGTCTGCACGCGTAGAGGGTTATCTGGGCTTAAACCAAGCCTGTGGCTTTTTGTAAGTTGCATAGAAAGAGTGCGCAGTGGAGGTAAGCTGTACTCCTGGAGTTTTGGATCTTCGATTACCTTTATCTGCATCAGCCTATTGTTTTGAGGGGTAGCCAGAGAGAGGCGGCTATCCAGTTTCAACCAGTCAGCTCTAATTTTCGCCAGCGGAAAGATGCCTTTATGGAGCATATAATGGGAGGGAATATCGATATCGCTGTGATAGATATCAAGTTTGTCGATAAAATGATAAATTTTACTGTAGATGGTGCGCAGAAATGAGGCTTTTTGAAATTGCAGAGCCAGTACATGGATCCAGCGGTTTTCATAAAAGTGTTTTTTCTGTTTGGGGGTCGGCTTGCTGGCGAGCACATGCAACTCCAGTAAACGCCTGACAAGTTTGTGCATGGTCTCTTTATCGCCTGCAATATAGATCTCTGGAAAGAACTGATCCGTAAGAGCTATAGCTTTGCCATTGTCGTCAAGAATCCACAGGTATATCAAATCTTCAAAATGATACACATCAAAGAGATAACCTACCGTAGATATGACATTACGGTGGTCGAATAGGTGGGTGTTAGACAGCATCATCTGCCGTAGGATCCAGTTGCCTGCGCAGCTCGTTGATCTGTTTTTGCTGTTCAATGAGAATTGCCAGCAAAATGGAATCGATCGGATTAGGGTTGGCTGCCATGACTCCAGCCTGCACATTAAATTTTGCATGACGAAACAGTTCATCAAAAATGAGCTGATCTTCCTTGCGCAAAGCTCGACGAAAATTCTGCAATCGTCTTCGGATGATTTGTAGCTGCATGGAATACGGTGTAACAGTCCTGCCCATATCACGATACCCAGGTTGATGGATTTGAAAGTGCTTTTTTTGAGGTCTGGATTTTTAGATATACCGCGTTCTTTTTTTCTACCGCCTGCAGGCTCCAATGGGTATCAGCCATCTTTTGCATTTTGGGAAAAAAAGCAGCAAAGGTAGGATGATGATAGGTATGTTTTTCCACCAGTACCAGCGGTATGCGCTTTTGCTGTATTAGAGACAGTTTGCCTAGCAGTTTGGTAAGCAGGAATTTACCTTCAGCCGCACCAACATCTCCGTCGAAAAACTGCTTGGTTGGGCTAAGGATGAAATAGACATACGAACTGCTGTGAGTAAGGATCTCATTCATGGTCGTCAGCAGTTGGTAGGGTGTGAAGTCGCGACGTATCTTGATCCCTGATAGAATACGGTCAACATCATGACCATGTCGGATAATTTCGTCTGCTAAGGAAAAGATCTGAAAACGGATAGCGCAATCTATCACATATACGGGAATATCCTGCATTGCCAGATGGGCAATCCAGAGATGAGCCAGAGAAAAAGCGCCTTTATCTCCACTGAGCAATCCAAGCTCGCGTCGGGAGCATGCATCCATGATCTCCGTCGTATGAGACTGAATCGCCACGGGCTTAGTTTGTATTCTCCACATAAGAGCCTCCATCGGGCATCAATATGTCACAATTATCCTGTGTAAACAAATAAAAACACAAAAAAATTGTATTTTTGTTGCCTTGGATGTAACAATCATTATTATTGTTCTATGAATCATCGATTGAAACAGGCACTTCATGATTTAGGTGTTAAAAACCGAGAGGCTGCCCAACTTTTTGGTGTTACACCCAACGCAGTCACGGAAACACTTAAGGGGCGTACAAAAAATATTCCCATTGCATGGCTGCGAATTCTATCTCAAAATTATCAGATTGATATCCACTGGCTAATTACAGGAGAGGGTACTATGTTGCGTCAGCATTCTGCGGCGCAGGATTGTCAGGTAACTTCTCTTCTCGATAACCTCCAGGAGGAAGAGCAGGATCTTCTCTTGGAATACCTTTCGTTTCTTCGTTTTCGCAAACGCCAATCAATTCAGGAAAGTGTGGCGTCTGGGGCTGCCGAGAAAAGCGATTTTATCCATGTTCCGCTATTAGGCCATATAGCTGCAGGTACTCCGATCTTGGCTGATGAAAATTGCGAAGCACACCTGCCGATAGCAAAAAAGCTTCTTCCTCGAAAAGGGCGCTATTTTGCACTCCGTGTCCAGGGAGATAGCATGATAGGAGCCGATATCCAGGATGGGGATATCGTTTTTTTAGATGCGGACTACTCCTTTTCTCAACTGCGCAATCGTGATATTGTAGCTGTCTTAATTGATCAGGAGGCGACTCTAAAATTCTATAGCAAAGATCGGAACCAGATTATCCTGCTTCCGGCTAATCCCGCTTACCGTAGTATCAACCTTCAAGAGGAGGATAATCCGTGTATCCTTGGCAAGATGGTAGGACTTTATCGCCAAAAACAATAACCATCTCCGAGCGTCGATGCTTTGGCTATTGACTTCTTGCGGAGGGCTCAGCCAACAAGTGGGTATGTCAGTTAACGGTCGCTGTGGTACTTGAAGCAGCTGGCACCCAGGGACCGAAGCATCGAGACGCTGGGTGTAGTGGCTCTTGAAGCGGATACCAATGAAAATATAAAAGAAGCAATACCATACAGATTTTGATATGGGTTGACATATAGATGGTTGTATGGTAAATAATATGTATGAAATTTGAAAGGGATAAAGAAAAAAGCCAGATAAATCAAGAGAAGCATGGTGTCGGCTTTGATGTGGCGCAGCTTGCATTTCCGGGCAAGCAGAGAATTATTCTACAAGAAAAGTTGCACAGCGATCAAGAAGAGCGTTTTTATTGCAGTGTAACAAAAATGAATAAGTTTAAAAATGCGTCTTAGCAAAGGAAATATTACAGCAATTAAAACAGCTCTTCATAAATTTTTTGGAAATGATATTGAGATATATTTGTTTGGCTCAAGGGTTAATGACCAGGCTAAAGGTGGCGACGTTGATTTATTAATAGAAATCAGCCCTGGTATTACAGATGTGCAAAAGAAAAAACTTCAGGCAATAACAGAGATGCAGCTTTCGATAGGAGAACAAAAAATTGATCTGGTTATTTCCTATAAGGGAGATTTGGACAAGCAGCCATTGGTTGTAAGTATTGCCAAAAAGGAGGGTATATTGCTGTGAGTAATTTGGATAGAATAAAGATAGAGTCAGCCTTACAGGAGTGCTCTTCTCATGTTCATAAAATAGAGCGCTCTCAAAAATTATTAAAAGAGTTCTTTCCTTTAGCAGAAAAATCTTTAACTGATTTTACCGAAGATAATATTGAACATATCGACCAATTTATATACAGGTTTACCAAGTTGCAAGATGCTCTTGGATTAAGATTAATTCCTAGCATTTATAATTTTATTGAAAATGATAATACCCCCAAGCCTTTTTTAGATATACTGAACCGTCTTGAAAAATTGCAAATCATTCCGGATGTTGAAGAGTGGCAAATGTTTAGAAATTTACGCAATAATTTAGCCCATGATTATCCCGGTAGCGCCAGACAAACTGCCGAAACATTAAATCTCCTCTATGGTGAAATTCATAAAATGATTTCCATCTATAAGACTATCTCCAATTATTATTATCATCTTATAAATCTACAGTAGCAAGAAGTTACTTCGGTTTCTCTCAGTGACGATCTAAACCTGGCCGTTGGCTACGACCCCTGCTGCCAGCGGCCAGTAGCCTCAGCCAACGAAGAGGAGGCTCGGTCATCGGTCGCTAAGGCTCTTGAAGCGGCCGCTTGACCTCCTGTTGTGTTTACCGAGAATTTTTCTCTAACACTTTTTTTAAATCATCGCAGTTCCAATTTGCCATTCCTTTTTCTTTGGCAATCTGTTGTAATTTTTCATAGGCACCGACAGAGGTGATCTGATTGAGTACGGTGGTCATTTCCGGCGATAAGGGCAGTTGCTTAATCTTCTCCACAAATACCATAATCTGATCTTTACTTGGACTGTTATTGTTCAGTTTTTTGGCTACTGTGCAGATCATATCGAGTTCATTGGTGATATTTTTTCCCTTAAAAAAGGATTGGTATCCAAGATATAGGCCGCCAATGATTGCAGCTAAAATGATCCATTTGATAAAACGCATAAAATCCTCCTAAATAAAAGATGTACTTTTTTACAAAGATTTCTTCCCAAAAGAAAGCTAACTTTGGTATAAAAAGCCTTCCGTTGGTCTGATTTGATATTGTAGTAATCAATATTGTTGTAAACCAGTAAATTTGAAGAATAATTAAAAAGACCCCGAATTTCTTCGGGGTCTCTAGCGGTACGGCGATGGATAGAAAATCCGCTATTTCAAGAGAGTTAACACAGACTGTGATTGCTGATTTGCCTGGGCTAGCATTGCTGTCGATGCTTGGTTCAAAATCTGCCAGCGTACGAAACTGGACATGCGTTCTGCCATGTCAGTGTCGCGGATGCGAGATTCTGAAGCCTGGGTGTTTTCATAGGCATTCATCAATCCTTTAGCTGCATGTTCCAAACGGTTGTAGTAGGCACCAAGATCGGCTCTCTGCTTTGAGATAATCCGTAAAGCCTCATCAGCCAGTCCGATAACGGAGTTAGCTTTACCGGGTGTGGACAGAGAAATAAAGGTTAGAACCGTAGGGTTTCTTAGACCTAACGCGGCTGATGTCATGGTTTCAATATACACACGCTCGCGTTGGTGCATATTGGGACCCATGTGGAACCACATGGAAGCCGTTGGATTTAATCGGGCAAAGGCCCCGGTTAATAGCTTTTGTTTGTTAAATTCTGCCTGGCTGGCAATGCGGTCAATTTCATCAACCAGAGAGGAGACTTCGACCTGGATCTGCTGCCTATCTTCTGGTGTGTAGATACCGTTCGCGGCTTGAACAGCCAAAACGCGAATTCTCTGTAGAATTTGGTTAGTTTCATCCAGATAACCCTCGGTTGTCTGGATAAAAGACATACCATCTTCCGTATTTCTCTCCGCCTGTCTGAGACCCTGGATCTGTGCACGCATCTTTTCTGATACGGCAAGCCCAGAAGCATCATCACCAGCACGGTTGATACGCATACCTGAAGATAGTTTTTCCATATCCTTGTTCATCTCCCAGTGTTCAAATTTCAGGGTTCGATGCGCAAAGATAGCACTCACATTATGATTAATAATCATCTCTTCCTCCTTGAAGCTTAGCCCTCGCCTTCCTTGGTGAGGGGGATTGAAAATCTGTTTCCAAAAATATCTTCGGCCTGAATTGAAAATTGCTGAATAAAAAAATTCAGCTTTTGGGAAATAACCTTTAGGGGAATTAGGTTTGACATGCCTGCGGTTTCAGTATAGAAAAATTTGATATTGATCTGTCGTGCGCCGATGCTACCATCAGGCGTTCATTTTTTTTAAGGTGATAGAAGTATGGTAAAAAGTGATTCTGCGATTTTTTTCAAAAGGTATTTTTCTGGTCTCAACATTGGCCTTTTCTTTTTATTGCTGTTTTTTTTAAGTAAGGCAGGCGAAGCACAGACAGTTACACCGGCAGAAAAAAAACAGAATGATTCTGAAGTAAACCGTTCTGAAAGCTCTCGGCCGGAGTCTATCAATGTAAATCGGTCTCCCCGAGTGCTCTATTTCCTGGGCTATGCTGCGGAAAAAGCCGGAGATTTACCAAAAGCGTTGGTTTATTATGAAGCGGCCATCCAGAAAAAACCGGATGCCAATACCGTAGCAAGATCAGCCCGGGTTTATTTAAAATTGGGAAGAGTTGACGACGCTGAGAGAGCCGCAAAGCAAAGTATCCAGATCAGCAATACTCTGGAGTTGCCTTTTTTTATATTAGCAGATATTGCTCAAAGCAGGAAAGATCTTGAGTTGGTGTTAACTTACTACAATGAGATTTTGCGTATCAATTTTGACAATACCGAAGCTCACCTGTATCTTGCCACCTACTTTGTAAATCTTCAAAAATGGCCTAAAGCGAGCAGGCACTATTTTCATATTCTTGATGTCGCTTCCAGAAAGGAAATTTCGCAAAATACATTGCTGTATACCTATTATGCCCTTGGCACAAATTTTCAAAAAGAGGGAAATAATGCCATTGCTGTTCGTTACCTGGAGCGGGCTTTTCATTTAAACCCTGGAAGTATGCGCATTGCATTGCAACTTGCTGATTTATACTACCAATCCAATGACTATCGATCAGCCCTGGGAAAGTATGAGCTGGTTTTCTCTTATTATTCGGGCAACTACAATATCGCAACCAGAATCGCCGAGTTGCATTTTTTATTGGATGAGGATTATCTGGTAAAAAAATATTTGGAAAAGGCCAAATATTATAAGTTCAAAGGCGGAAAAAATTTGGCCCAATCCAACTGGGTCGATTATACTCCGGATATGATTCGTGGTTTTGAACTTTACTATCAGGGGAAGTGGCAGGATGCCAGAAATATTTTTTTGAAAGTGTTGAAGGGGAACTATAGAAATGTTGCTGTTCATTATGCTTTAACCCATATTTTTCGCAAATTGCAGGATAAACCTCGCTTGCAGCACGCATTGTTTACAACAGCATTGTTGATGGCACAGGGAAAGCACATTTATGTGGCTGAGAGATTTTATGGGGAATTGATTCGTATGGACGAAAAAAATCCCAAATATCTCTATTATCTGGCACGTTTACTCGAAAGGAAGCAAGAGAATTATAGAGCTATTTTATTGATAAAAAAATTGCAGAGTCTGGTTCCTGATAATATTCAATACCCTATGCATCTGGCCTATTTGTATATCTTAACAGACCAGCAGGAAAAGGCATTGATCCTGCTTGATAAAATAATAACCAATCAACCGAAAAATGCTCATGCCTATTTCCTCAAAGGTTTCCTCTGGTATCGGTATCGCAATTACAAAGAGGCTTCTCGCAACTTTCAGGAGGCGACAGCACTGAAGCCATCCGCTGTCTATTTTTACCATTTAGCCGCAGCTCAGGAGCGTGAAAAAAAATTAAAGGAGGCGATGATATCAGCGCGCAGAGCTATTGAGTTGGATCCTAGAGATAGTAGGAGTTACAATTTTCTTGGCTATCTTTACGCTGATTACAACCAGAATCTGGATGAGGCAATTGAATTGATTTATACTGCTTTGGAGCAGGATCCTGAGAATGCCGCATATCAGGACTCTCTGGGTTGGGCCTTTTTTAGAAAAGGAGATCTTGACAAGGCTCATCATCATATAAATCTATCCATAAAGTATTTTCAATTGCAGGAACAGCAGGATCCTGTCGCCTATGACCATTTGGGTGATGTACTACTCAAGCAGGGGCGGCTTGATGAGGCGGTGCGCGCATGGAAGAAGGGATTGGCCTTGTATCAAAAAAATACTATTGCTGAGGATCGATTGGAAATGATAGATAAACTGCAGAAAAAAATAGAAAATTACGGTAAATAGTTATACCTATTTTTCATTTTTATGCGTAGATATTCTTGCTGTTTTTATGGACTACTGGTAGTTCTGTCAGACATTGAAGGATAGCCTTATGCTCAGGATTAATAACCGATGATAAAAGTGGAATCTCTGAAATTTGTTGTTATTTTACTCTTTTTTTGTCTTTTCTGGAGCCAGGCTAAGGCTCAGGATGCCCATCCCAAAAAAGGATTTGCCGATCCGTCTGAATTTGTGTTATTTCTGCAAAACCATAATCAGGAGATTTCCAGCTATCTTGCCGGGATTTCTACATCGGGAAATTTAAATAGAAATAACTTTAAAGCGCTTGGGTATGTTTGGGCGGATCATAAACTCGATTTTTTTAAACTAAAATTTGTTGATTTGGTATTTAAATCTCCGATTTCTATCTTCTTAAAAAAGGGTGATAAGGTTTACCTCTCCTACCCCCCGCAGAAGCACCGCCTCGAAACTACTGTTGAAAAATTTCAGCCAATGTATGAGGCAGGAATCCCTCTAGGTGCGGATCTACTTGTTCCGCTATTAAAAGGACACTTTTTTATTCCCCCTGTCATCGTCTCTTCTGAACGTCTACCTGTGGCGGGTAAGGATCAGGAGAAATTTCGACTTTTGGGGCAGAGATATGATGTTGATTATCTTGTTTCCGGGAAAGATCCGGTTCTTTTCCTCATAACTGTAAAGAAGACAGGTCAAAAAGTGATGTTTGTTTACCAAAATTACAGGCAGTATGGAATGGTAAAATTGCCAGGTTGGATAAAAGTTCAGACTTTGGGAAGTGGAAATTTTATTATAATACAACTACTTTGGCTACGAATCAATGCGCCGGTTCCAAATATCTGGTATCTTGGCTGAAAAATATTTCATCAGGAAAGTGATATGAAACAGTTATTGAGCGAACATGAGATGAGGAAAATTCTTGATCTTGCTTTGAAAAAGCAGATGGATGCTGATAAAAATATGCAGGGTAAAGTGTATGTGGATCATCTGCGAGACGCTGCGGGTAAAATGGGAATTTCCGGGAAAGAGCTGAATCAGGCAATTGACGGGTATTTTCAGGAAAAGTCCGAAAAAAAGAGAAAACTGATTCGTTTGGGTATTGCAGGGGTAGTGGTTCTTGGACTTTTTTTGCTCTATTTCTGGCTGAGTCGGCCACAGACCTACAAAAACCCAATTCGGGTAGTGCTGGCCCATAAATTAAAGGCAGACCATAATCCCGTTAAAGAGTCTAACCGATTTGGACTTAATCAGGAAAAAATTTATCTACATATTACATGGCTTGATATTAAAAAGGGTAAGTACTCTGTAAAATATCGTTGGATTGACCCAAAGGGCAAAATGATATTTTTCGATTCCTACCAGCTGACTCCAGATGGGCCAAATTATCGATCCTGGTCATATTATACTCCTAAAAATATTGATTTACCAGGCAAATGGCAGATTGAAGTCACCCTTGATAATAAAAAGGTAGGAATATTTGCCTTTACAATGGAAAAGGAGCTGTCGCAAACTATTTTATTGCAAGAATCGACCTTTGCCTATAAAGGTGAGTTTAAGGCGGTTTATGCCAAAGAGGTAAAAGATAATAATCCTGTTAATCAGGTATTGCAGATAAAACTTGGTGAAACTGTTACAGCCCATATAAAGTGGTTTGATATCAAAGGGGCGCATATAGCGCGCTGGCGATGGATCCATGAATCTGGTGAACTTGAAAGTGTTGAGACTCTGGATTTTAATCCAAGCGGCACATCAAATTGGGGAGAAAAGGCATCGGTTGGAAAAACCTGGAATACCTGGGATCCTTATACACCAAAGAAAAAAGGGAAATATACAACAGAAATTTTTCTTGATGATGCCTATGTGACAACCCTAAACTTGGATGTTGTCGCTCCATAATTTGGGTCAGGAATTAGAGTTATATCAAACGAAGATTTTTTTTTCAATCTATAAAAACCAAGGAGATTAACATGAAAGAATCTTTTCAGGCGATGCTGAAAAATTATCGTAAAACCAGTTTTAAGATGTATCATGAGCACAAAGATGTTCGTAACCAACTGCTTGCAGAGGCCAAAAATCTTGCAAAGGAACAGTTGAGTCAAAAATTTCAATATACCTTTCATAAAGATCCAACGGAAGAGCGCGCTGAAATTTTTAACATGATCTACAATTTTACCACTGAGGCGTTACTGCCTCCCATTCTTGAAAAGATTAACGAAAGAATAGTCATTCTTGAAAAACGCCACGAAATGTTATTGAATATGGTAGTTGAAGCACTTGAAGTATTATCAGAAGAAAAACAGGTTCGAAGTTAGCCAAATGTATCCGGAACTGAATTACCTTGGGGAGTTTTTATGTCGACATTGAAAATTGCTGTGCAGCCTTACAAGGGAACGAGGGATTTCTATCCGGATGAGATGCGTTTCAGAAAATTGATCTTTCAGAAAATTTCTGACCTTGTGGAAAAATATGGCTACGAGCCCTACGATGGCCCTATGCTGGAATCATTTGATTTATACGCCGCAAAAACCGGTGAGGAGATCGTCAATGAACAGCTCTATTCATTTGAAGATCGTGGTGGCCGTAAAGTGGCCATGCGACCAGAAATGACTCCGACTTTAGCTCGTATGGTGGCAAAAAAAGCGAAAGAGCTTGTTCGGCCAATTCGCTGGTATTCGATTCCGAATTTGTGGAGGTACGAAAATCCGCAAAAAGGGAGGCTTAGAGAGCACTGGCAACTGAATGTAGATATATTTGGCGTGGACGGCTCTGCGGCTGAAGCAGAGGTTCTTGCTCTTGCCATAGAGATATTAAAAGGTTTTGGCGCTAATGCTACCATGTTTGAGTTGCGTCTCAATCACAGGATGATCACCGATACCTTTTTGCATTCTGTATTGAAGCTTGATAGCAGCCAATTGCATACCGTCGCCAAACTAATTGACAAAAAATTGAAAATGGATCCATCTGTTTTTGAGAAGGCTTTAGTGGATATCGGCCTCAACCTAGAGCAGAATCAGAAACTTCTCGATTTTTTTTCGTTATCTCTGGCCGAGCTGCGGGGAGCTTTTCCTGAATTGGAAAAGCCGAGCCAACAATTGGAGCAAACATTTTTTACCTTGTCTGCTATGGGTTACGGGGAGTATGTTCGCTTTGTTCCAGAGATTATGCGTGGTTTTGACTACTATACCGGTATGGTATTTGAGATTTTCGATAAACATCCGGAAAATCGCAGATCTATTTTTGGTGGCGGCAGATATGATAATCTTCTCGATCTATTTGGAGCCGATTCCATGAGCGGGATAGGCTTTGGAATGGGAGATGTCACTTTTGCGGATTTTTTGCAGACTCATGGATTAACTCCGGATGTTCGCCGCGAAAATATTGTGGCTCTTGGTATTTTTCCTGACAGCAGAACAGAGGATCTTTGGAGATTGGCTCAGGAGCTGCGTGAAAGCGGCATTATCGTAGAGATTCCCTGGGATATGAAAAAAATTCCAAAGCAGATTCAATCCGTGGAAAAAAAGGGGATACGTTACTTTCTTCTTTTAGGTGAAGCAGAGTTGTCAGAGAATAGTGTCCAGCTAAAGGATTTGCAGACCGGGCATCAGGAAAAAATCAACCGAGATCAATTGCTGCCACGGCTTCGTGAAATTTTAATGCAATTGCATTAATCGAGCTTGCTCTCTTCTACTCAAGAAAATCGACTTGAATTATTTAAGCCCTCTCTAATAGTAACCGCAAAGCTATCAGAATCAATGTAGAGGGCATGCGCTATGCAAACACTCTCTTTGCTGCACCTGGATTTTCGTAAATCCATGCGTACGGACAGACCGTTCCATTTTGGCTCGCATCTGCTTCTATTCATCATCACTGGCACCGCGCTTTGGCTGCCTCTCTCTATCTATTTTTTTTGGTTATCCCCCATGATACCTCTGTTTGCTATACCTGCCTCAGCACAGATAGCCCTATTTATCCTTGGAGCTTTTACATTTGGTCTTTGGTCCCATGTTGTCGTATTTCTTCTCATTCAACGTTATGAATTACAACGGGAGCGAAAAGTTCAGCTTTTTACCGATTTGGCTTTTTTTGCCAAAGAGGTAGCTCAGGTTAACGGTAAGCAGCCATCAGAGTTTTCTGAATTGTATAAAAAAATTTACTCTTTGGAGATTTTTCCGGCAGAGTATGCAAGGCATCTTCCAGAGCGAAATGCGGCTCTTTGGACCTTCTTAAATTGGCTGACGTTGGGTTTAGCCTCCTATTTTTTCGCTTTTATGCTTATGACATCGATGCAGAGACAACAGGATTTAGAAGAGGATTTTCTTTTTATTTTATCAGAGGTACTAATAGAGTTAAAGTTGCTTCGCTATCCTTTACCTCTGGAGTATCGTATTGTGCGCCGCGAATTTTCCGTATATGCGTTGCTATCGATCTTCTCTCTTGGTCTGTTCTGGTACTTTTGGTATTATGCTCTGATGCATGACTTTAATCGCTTGTTAGATCGCAGTGAGCGCTGGGAAGGTGTACTCCACTATATACTTCTCCTGTATCCGGAGAGGCTCTCTCGATGAGTGGAAAGCGAATACCGATCTGTCTCACGATAGCTGGTTCTGATTCCGGCGGTGGAGCAGGCGTCCAGGCTGACATGAAAACCTTTTCCTCGCTTGAGACGTTCGCGACTTCGGCTATAACTGCGATTACCGCCCAGAACAGTTTTGAAGTGACCGCTATCCAGGAGATTGAACCACAGGTTGTCTATAAGCAGATTCAGGCTGTAGCGACTGATTTTTCCGTGGATGCCTGTAAAACAGGAATGCTATCTTCGGAGGCTATAATCCGGATTGTGGCCGCAGCAATTCGAGATTTTTCTATTCACAAATTTGTACTCGACCCAGTTATGATCTCCAAAAGCGGAGCTACATTGTTGCAGCCCACAGCCATGTCTGCTTTGAAGCAGGAGCTTCTTCCTTTGTCAATGGTGCTAACCCCAAACCTTCCTGAAGCAGAAGAGATTTCAGGAGTAAAAATAATGGATGATACATCTTTGCGCCAGGCTGCAGAGAAAATCCTCGATTTTGGTCCTCAATGGTTGGTTATCAAGGGAGGACATAGCGAGGGGGCTCCAATTGATTACGTTTTTTCCAGAAGGTATCAGGAGGAGTTTCAGCTACCGGCTCCTAGGATCAATACGAGGAATACCCATGGCAGCGGTTGTACTTATGCTGCTGCCATCACCGCATATCTGGCACGTAATGCTTCTCCGCGACAGGCCATTGAAATGGCAAGACAGTATGTCCAGAAAGGTATTGAATCATCTCTGTCAATTGGCAAAGGTCATGGCCCTTTGCACCATTTTCATCCATGGTATCGTTTTTAATATTAGAAATTATTTTATTACAAGGAGTAAGAAATGGCTGAATTTTTTTATAAAGACCCTTTTCCATTGGGAGAGGATAAAACCCAATACCGTTTGCTCAGTAAAGAGCATATAAGTACTGTCAATATGGGGGGGAAGGAATTTCTTCAGGTAGGGAAAGAGGCTTTAACCCTGCTTGCGAATCAGGCAATGATTGATATCTCCTTTCTTCAGAGAACTGCACATCTGGAAAAAGTGGCAAAAATTCTGGATGATCCAGAGGCATCAGAAAATGATAAATATGTCGCCACGGCTATGCTTGAAAACGCTGTCATCGCTTCTGAGATGGAACTGCCTTTCTGTCAAGATACAGGCACCGCCATTATTATGGGTAAAAAGGGACAGTATGTGCTAACTAGTGAAGATGACGAGGAGGCATTATCCCTGGGGGTGTACAAGACTTACACGGAAAAAAACCTTCGGTACTCGCAAACAATTGCATTGACAATGTACGAAGAAAAGAATTCTGGCTGCAATCTACCCGCTCAGATCGATCTGTATGCTACCAAGGGAAGCAATTACTCCTTCTTATTTGTGGCCAAGGGCGGTGGTTCTGCCAATAAAACATATCTCTATCAGGAGACAAAAGCGCTCTTGAATCCGGAATCTTTGGAAAAGTTTTTGGTGGAGAAGATAAAGGGGCTTGGTACTGCAGCTTGTCCGCCATATCATATTGCCTTTGTTATTGGTGGAACATCTGCTGAGACCAACCTAAAGGCTGTAAAGCTTGCATCTACTGGTTACTACGACGGTTTGCCGACCAAAGGGAACGATTATGGCCAGGCGTTTAGAGATCTTGAGTTGGAAGAGAAAATCCTTAAATTAGCCCAGAAGAGTGGATTGGGCGCTCAGTTCGGGGGAAAATATCTGGCACATGATGTCCGTATCGTTCGCCTGCCCCGTCATGGCGCATCTTGTCCAGTTGGTCTGGGTGTCAGCTGTAGTGCAGACCGTAATATAAAGGGAAAAATTACCAAAGATGGAATTTTTCTGGAGCAGTTAGATACAAATCCAGCCCGCTTTTTGGAAAAGGCAGAAGCAAATAAGCAGATGACACCTGCAGTGCATATCAGCCTGAACCAGCCAATGGATAAAATTCGAGCAGAGCTTTCCAAGTATCCGGTAAAAACCCGCATTATGCTCAGCGGCAGACTTATCGTTGCCCGGGATATCGCCCATGCAAAAATTAAGGAAAGAGTTGATCGAGGCGAGGGCATTCCAGATTATTTTAAGAATCATATTATTTACTATGCAGGCCCAGCCAAGAAACCCGAGAACTTACCGTCAGGTTCTTTTGGTCCAACAACTGCCGGACGTATGGATTCTTATATTCCTATTTTTCAAAAAGAGGGAGCATCGCTTGTAACGCTGGCCAAAGGAAATCGTACCAAAGTTGTTACAGATTCTTGCAAAGCGAATGGCGGCTTCTATCTCGGTTCGATTGGAGGACCAGCAGCCTTGTTGGCAAAGCAGAATATAAAAAATGTGGAGTTGGTTGAATACCCTGAGTTAGGCATGGAAGCTATTTGGGCTATTGATGTGGAGAATTTTCCAGCCTTTATCATCGTAGATGATAAAGGCAACGATTTTTTCCAGATGTTGTAAAATCAATCGTGAAAATAGAAAAGATGGCGGATTTCAACCCGCCATCTTTTCTCCCTTCTGTTTTTATCATTTGACAAACAAATTTGACATTATATTTTATATTTTTAAAGAAGAAAGAGGTAAACAGAAGATACCATTTCTTTGGATAAGATAGAGGCATATAGTGCTTTCCTGTCAGTGCCCATATTAAACTGGTATTTATATATGAAAGATGACTTGATTCCATTAGCGAACTATCCTGCAAATTAGGCAAATTGGTGATGAGATGAGTATGGATGTAAGACTGTTAGTCGTTGACGATGATCCAGTGATGCTAACTTTAGCGTCGAAAATCTTGGAACGAAATAATTACCGTTTTTCTCTCGCACGTAACGGAAAAGAGGCTCTGAAAATCATCAAAGAAAGCCGCTGCAATATTTTAATTACAGATCTTTCCATGCCTGAAATGGATGGAAAAGAGTTAATTCATTATATCAATCGCCACCATCCAGAGATTGTCAGTATCGTCATGTCAGCCAGCATGGACGTGGATAATCTATTGGCTACCCTGGATGAAAATATGGCTTATAGTTATTTATTAAAGCCTTTAGAGCCGCAGAGATTTCTTGCGGTTATTGAACGAGCCTTTGTGCAATATGAAAAGATGCAGAAAGCCGCAGTGTTTACCAGCAGCGAGCAGGCACTGTACAAAAATATGATGGAAACATTCGCATGGAAAGATGAGCTGCACGCGAAACATGTAACCTCGATCGCTACAGATATTATTCGTCAGTTGAATATCAGTTTTGCTCATGGAGCGGGAATAGGCTCCTTACTCTCTACATTAAGCCTGTTTTTTTCCATTGCAAGATTGGATGAAGCGAAGGGCATCTATGAAGTTCCCAAAGAGATCTATACCATTCTCCAGGATAATCATCAATCCTCATCCAAAATGATCGAGAGCTTTTCCAATGCGCAGAAGATCTTAATGGAAGAGAAAAAGATAGAAACAAAGGAAAACATCACCAGAATCTATGATATCCTCGATGAAACCATTGAGGAGGTGCAGCCTTTATTGAAGATAAAAAATCAAAAAATTTCTGCTGGTGAACTGCCAAAATTTTCTGCAAATAAAAAAATATTTTTGCATAGAGAAAAAATGCAGATGGTTTTCAACGAAATACTTATCAATGCCATGAAGTATTCGGGAAATGATGACACCATTTATATTATGTTTTTCCAGAAGGATAAATTTTTTGAAATCAAGGTGTTAAATCCTGCTTACAGAAATGAAGATGGTAGTGTCGGCATCACGGAAAAATATGAAAGATACGTTTTTGAACCTTTTTTCAGGCTTTCTCCTGTAATGGATGAAAACTTTATGGGAGCCGAGAGATTTAGTTACGGTTTAGGGCTACCGATTATTAAGAAAATTATGGATCTTCATGAGGCCAATATTTTTGTTTATACAGTAAAAAATCTCTCCTTGGGAAAACAAGAGCAGGATGTTAGTGTAACCCTGCGTTTTCAGATATTAGAATAAACGTTATTTGTCTTGCCATTTCAATTTTTCCATAGCTTGATTCATTTCGTCTAATATTTCTCCGGATACAGAATATTGTGAACTTTTTAAAATGGGCAGGAAGGCTTTGCGATTTCCTATATTACCAAGTGTTTTTAAAATCGATTTTAGCAGAGAGAAAGAGGGCTCTTTTTCCTGCACTTCCTTCAGTAAAACTTCACAAAGAGCATCTACAACCTCTTCATCCTTATACTCTTCCAAATCTATCGCCGCATAGACTCTTTTTTCCAGGCTAGGACTACTCTTTAAAATTTTGATTAACTCTGCTTTACTTTGCTTCTCTAGGGACTGTTTGTTTTGTTGAGCCAACAGTCCCAAAGGAATCGATAGTACTGTCATAGTAATGAGAATTTTTTTTAAGTGCAGTGTCAGGTTCATTCTTTTTGTCCTCTGGCTTCTGTTTTTGTTAGCTCTTTCCTTCGCCCTGTGAAGGTTTCCATTGTATGGTAAACCCCAAAAATTTTTCCTGCAATTAAATCAAAAAGTCTAGTGGTTAAGATTCCTCTAAGGAGAGGTATAAGTTGAACCATGAAGGGCAGGCGAATAATGATTTTTTCATGTTTGATCCCTTCCCAGATTGCTGCGACCGCCTTTTCGGGATCAAGTATGGGAGTTAAAAGCGGTGCCTTTACACCTGCAAACATTCCTGTATTAATATAACTAGGTTGAACAGTTGTAACTTTGATCCCTGCCTGGGGTTGGGATTCCATCTCAATCCGTAAAGATTCAGACCAACCTACCACGCTCCATTTGCTGGCAGCGTACACGGACATACGCGGATTTGGTATGAGGCCAGCCGCTGAGGCCAAATTGACGATATGCCCATGCTGGAATTGCAACATATTGTCCAAAAAAGCGCGCGCAACATACATAGGCGCCAGGGCATTGACTGCCATGGTCGCTGCAATCTCTTCGGGAGAATGATCTTGAAAAAGATGTCCCGTGACAATTCCAGCATTGTTGATCAGAATGTGAATTTGTTTTATATTTTTGATGGTTTTCTGCGCAACTTTGAAAATATCACCAGGATTGGCAAGATCGACAGTATAGATAGAAACTTTACCAAGCCTTGCTAATTCTTTTTGGGTTTCTTGAAGGGCTCTGCGGTTTATATCCCAAAGGATAACTTGTCCACCCTCTTCCAACGCCTTGCGGGCAAAGATCTTTCCAAGCCCCATGGCGCCGCCGGTTATGAGAATATTTTTTCCTTCAATTGTTTTCATTTGCTCTCCCAGAATCAGGAATCTTTGCAGATTGCGAAGAATTCGTTTTTATTGTCCGCTTGTATGGTCACTTGAATTTCACTTTTAGGCTCTATTTTTTTTTGCAAAGCTTCCCATGCCGTAGTTTGCAGGTCAACATCGATATAATTATCTGTCAATATGCGAAAATATTGCTTGTCTGCTTTCCTGGCTTTGCCTGCTCTTTGGTGCAAAACAATAGCATGGCGAGTTTTTCCCAGCTGACTGAGGATGAATTGCTTTTTTTTCTGGTTAGCGATAGAAATAAGCTGCTTTGCTCTCTCTTTTTTTATGTCAGTCGAAATCTGCTCCGCCATTTTTTTGGCTGGAGTGGATGATTTGGCGCTAAAGGGAAAAATATGGGCATGGTGTATAGGGAGATCCTGCAATAATTCCAGAGAGTAGTCAAAATCTTTCTGTGATTCACCGGGGAATCCGGTAATAATATCCGTGCCAATGAGAATATCTGAATTTGCCTTATGAACCCTTTCCATCGTATGGATAAATTGTTCTCTGGTGTGACGTCTCCGCATTTTTTCCAGTATAGCATTGCTTCCGCTTTGAAGTGGAATATGGAGATGGGGGCGAATCTGGCTGTGGTTTGCAATAAAATCAATTAACTCATCAGTGACCTCATTACTATCGATAGAGGATAATCGAATCTTCATCCAGGGAATTGCAGTTGTGATGGCGATTAGAAGATCCAGTAGGGATTCTTGCCTTTCATGCCCAAATGTGCCAATATGAATACCTGTCAAGACAGCCTCTCTATATCCGCTTTGGTAGAGATGATCAATATGGCGCAGAATTGTCGGTATAGGAACAGAGCGACTATTGCCACGAACCAGGGGAACGATGCAGTAAGTGCAGCGTAGATCGCAACCATCCTGAATTTTTACAAATGCCCTGGCGTGCTGTCCAAAATCGGAAACAGGAAAAAATGCGGCCTCTTTTTCCGAAAAGATGGAGCTCTCTGGCAAGGGGGGGAGCGATAGCGGCAGGCTCGCGCCAAGCTGTTGCGCTAGGGAGAATTTATGGTAATTGCCACTGACGAAATCGGCATAGAGGATAGGAGGAGTCTTGTCTTTGAGGAGGGTCTCGCCATAGCAACCCGTGAGCCAGATGGTAGCGCTTGGTGAAAGGCGGCGCAGTTTACGAATAGTCTGGAGCGCCTGTGAATCGCTCCGATTGGTAACAGTGCAGCTGTTCACGATACAGAGATCCGCCTTTTCGGGGAGGTCAGTCTCCTGCCAATTCTCTTCCAGTAAACTTTGTCGAATAGCAAAGCTATCAAATTGGTTGAGTTTGCAACCGAGAGTATAAAGATAAAACAGCTTCATAAGGAAACAGCTAAACTAAAAATTTTTCCAGTAGTAGCCTGATTGTCCTTTGGATTCGAATACGCGAACCGTGATTTTGCTAATATGGTGGTAGACAAAAATATTTTTTATCTCTTTGAATAGGCGATGGCATATATAGTAGGCAAATCTTTCTGTGCTGGTATTGTCAATGGGCAGAATCAATACTTCAGACTTTGGAAACATATACTCTTTCTGGTTGTTATGGTTTACGTAAAAGTTATGGCCGCGCTGTTCTAATCTGAGCCATGGGTTTTGTGAGGGTAAGAGAACCTTTTCGTCAAGGTCGTCGCAAATTTGCTTCACGAGTGGTTTAATATCCGAAAAGTTATAAACCAGTCCCCCTTTTTCCAGATTTCCCTCAATTATGGCCTCTACTTGGTAGTTATGGCCATGAAGTCTTTCGCTAGAACCGTCAGGAAAAATGAGAAAATGAGCTGCGGAAAACTTAAAATACTCTTTATCCAGGTGGATACCGAAATGCTCCTGCTGCTCAAAGGCATTCTCTTCTTTGGGGGAAATTTCCGGAAGATGTAGATGCTTATGCGATTTAATTGAAAGTTCCATATTCTCCACATATATGAGTCGTATTGCATATTGTCTTTCAGACCCAAAAGAAATTGCTGTTTCCATGGGATTGCTGGTTTGATTGGGATAATTACTCCACTCTTCGCACTCTTTGATTGCAGGAAAAGATCCCGCACCAGAAAAGGGAAAACATAGAGAAAAAGTGAACTGTCAACTTCAATTTTCTCTTTCCCAATTTGGGCAAGGTTGCTACGGTATCCTTAGTAGTGAATATATCTATCCCTTATAAAAAGAAAAGGTGAATATGCCCAGAGACGGTGAAAAAATTGCAAACAAAAGTTACGATATCATCGTGATAGGCGGTGGAATCAGTGGATTGGCAATTGCCTATGAGGCTGCCTTGCGGGGTTATCGTACGCTACTTCTGGAAAAAAAGGATTTTGGGTGGGCTACAAGTTCCGCAACCAGTAAGATGGTTCATGGTGGTTTGAGATACTTAAAACAATACGATTTTCGTCTGGTGCGTGAATCCTTGCGGGAGAGGTCGATATTGATGCGAATGGCACCCCACTTGATTCACCCTTTCCCTTTCCTTTTGCCTGTTTATCAAAGTCGTGGATCAAAATTTATACTTGGTTTAGGTCTATGGTTATATGATCTTCTTTCTTATGACAAAGGACCCCTGTTCCCCAATCACCGCCGTTTGAATGTTCAAGAAACTTTGCAAATAGATTCAAATCTATCTCGGGAGAAATTGCTTGGCTCTTTCCTGTACTACGACGCACAGATGCCAGATCCTGGCAGAATCAATCTTGCTTTTGCCCGATCTGCAGCCAGGGAAGGTGCTGACATTCTGAATCATGCGGAGGTGGTTCGCTTTTCGGTTGTAGCTGAGGGAGAGATGAGGACAATCGATGGTTTAACTTTTCAGGATAAGCTGACAAGAAAGGAATATTTTGTTAAAGGGGGGCATATTATCAATGCGGTTGGCCCCTGGGCAGATCATGTGCTCTCTTTGTTTGAGGGAAAAAGTCCAGCTAAGATTCTTCGCTCCAAGGGGGTGCATCTGGTAACAAAAAAAATTGATCATGGTACAGCTGTTGCACTCATTACGAAAACTGGTAGACATTTTTTTCTTTTACCCTGGCGTGAATACAGCATTATTGGCCCAACCGATGATGCTTATCATGGATCCTTAGATGAGATCGAGATCACGGAATCAGATATAGATGATCTATTGCAAAAAGTGAATGAGAACTATAATGCCCAATTGAACCGGAGTGATATTCAATATGTCTATGCAGGTTTGCGTCCTCTGGTTGAGAGGGATACCAGTATCCATCGAGCAGAGGATTCCTATCACCAATCGCGCCGTCATGAGACTTTGGATCATATTGTTGACCTGAAAATCCACAATCTGGTTTCCGTTTTGGGGGGGAAATATACCACAAGCCGATTTCTTGCTGAAGGAGTCATAACCCACATATCAAAAAAAACAGGGCATCAGGAAAATCGCAAACAGTCCCAATATACTACACTTGTAGGAGGAGATATCTCATCATTTGATTCTTTTCTGCATGACCTTCAGGATCATAAAATTCTTTCAACTGATCTGGCCGGGTATTTAGCAGGCCGTTTTGGCTCTGAACTGTTTGAGCTTCTTTCTCGTTATTCCCAAAAAAGCGACGCCTGGAAGCAGGTATCACCTGATTATAAAACAGTTTGGGCCGAGGTCTACTGGGCTCTGGAGATGGAAATGGCCGTAACTCTGGAGGATATGATTTTTAGGCGAACAGAGTTGGGTACAGCAGGAAATCCAGGTCAAGCCGTTTTAAACGCTGTGGCCAAAGTGATGGCTCCCTCTTTGGGATGGAGAGAGAAGGAGAGAAAGGAGCAGGTAAAAAAAGTTGAATCGGCATTTCCGTCGATACAAAAATAGCGTGAAGCAAAGGTAGCATGGAGCTGGAAAATTTTTCAAAGGACCAACAAAGCAGGTTGTTTTATATCGACCAGGACTGCTATGTCATCTATACAGGTTTTCATGAGCATGATGAAAAGCCCTTTCTTAGGTTAGGTTACTCAAATTGTTTGCCAGATGCGTTATTTCCGCATATCCAGTATTCTCTTGTGAATGATCTGGTTATAGGCAATTTAGCCGAAGAGAAGCAGGTTATTGTTGAAGCTTCAACCTTAGCTGAAAAAAAGAATTTAGAAAAAAATCAGAAAAAGAAGGGAATACCTGTAGGGCTTCAGCTTTTTGGTAATTTTAAGGAAAGTTTTTTTCTGGGAAATTATCAAATAATTAGAAATTTTGAAAAATACCTGGGTGTCTCTGGCTTGCATTTTGTGTCACCTAAATCTTTTAATAGAAAGCCATTGGGTTTTCGCAGGGGTAAAAGCGCACAATTGGAACAAGATGCCTCTTTGCGTGAGAATGTTTTTGCCTATTTTTATGAAAATCATAACATCCGTATAGCCATTAAAAAAAAGACCATCTTTGATCTAAAAACCCGCACTCTCAAAGATCTGAATCCACTGAATGAGATGCAGGTAATGAAAAATTTTACCCAAAATCTCCATCTGGCTGGAATGCAGTTTGGCGTATTTTGGCATAAAGAAAATATAATCGTTTATGATCAGAGCAAGTATTTGCTCTGGATCAAAGAGGCAAACCACAATCCTATTGAAAGCGCCTTTTTATTGCATTTTTTCCCCAAGAACCTTGAAGCGGTAGTTGTGCCGTCGGCTAGCACTGATTATCTTTTACAGCAATTACTTCGATATCCTAAAGCAAAATCATTTCAAGTATTTAGTGATCCTGGCGCGCATCTGGATTTGCTGCATCTCTTCCAAAGGGAAGATCAGCATATAGATTTTCATTCAAATCATACCTTGCGTTTTTCCCCCGGTTATTTTCTTTCTATTCAGAATAATGAGAGTAGAGCGCAGTTTAGCACGGGGGGAGATAGTACGGATCTGGAGATATCCTTAAACTCCGATCAGTATCAGAGCAATGCACGTATTGTTGTTTTATCAAATGAGCCAAATTTTTTGCAAAAGGAGAGACAACTGGTAATCCGACCTGGAGCGTTGCCAGCAGAGCTCCTCAGTCCCTATCTATTCGTTTTGCCAGATGGATGCCGTCATGAATTTCGGTTTATAAACAAAACCGCTGACATCGAAAGATTGGATGCAGAGTGGAAACAGCTCTGGCTGCAGATGGATGAAAAATGGGTACATAAAAGAAAGAGAGAGGAATTTTCAGTAGAATTCTTTTATTGTATAGAAAAACTTTCGGAAAAAGTATTTCAAAAAATTGGAATTACTTTGCCCATTCTTCCCAGGGAAGCAAAAACAGTATTGGTCGGCAAGGGGTCAGAACATCCCTATACCCAAATACTGGTTTTTAATCGACTCTTTTTAAGATGGCAATTAAGCGGAAAGAGAGAGCCCTTTTCAAAATTTCACCTGCTGAGAAAGTGGTTTGATTTGGGGTATCGTTTTTATACTCTCTCGGTTCTTTTTCATGATAACCAGGTTCTCAGTTGTTTCCTGCCTGAGCCTTACCCGCTTTTGTATGCCCAAGGAGTTGAAAATCCGCTGTTTTGGCGAAGAGATCAGATCTGTTACGATCCTGGACTAGGGCTTATCCGGGATAAAATTGTTGCCCGGGACTCTCTGTTTTTTGAGGATCTTTTTCAGCTGAAACTGCAAAAAACACCGTTGAATCGAGAGCTGAAAAATCTTTGTTCCCAGGAGTACAAGAAATGGATCGCCTATTATTTGCAACATTACTCCCTATTTCTTCGAGATCAAAAAAGATTGGATGAATGGTTGCGACATTTGGCCGCAGCCAAAGATGCAGCTCAGGAGGGTTTCACCACCGCAGAACCGGTAAAAGGAACACTTTCCCCGAAATCCCATTTGCGTTGGCAGCATAATATTAGCATCCTGATCTTCATGATTTTGCTATCATCTGGTGTTTTGTTTTTCTCCGGTGTTCATCGGAACCATCCCCCTAAAGCCGAAACATCCAAAGATAAATTTCAGAGCACTCAGTTACGCTGCGAAAAAAGCGCTCTCCGCACTTTCTGGCGCAATTATCCCAAAAGAATTATTCTTCCGTGGTTTTGCCTTAGGGACAACCAATTTTTTTTGGGATTAGATTCCCTCGAATCAGATCTTTTTGTGCTGGCCTCTCGTTTACCCGGAGGCATCCAGTTTGTAAATGCCCTGGACCAGCACCAAAATTTTGCTTCCTATGTATGGAGAGAGGTAAATATAGTCGCAAAGAAAAATGGCTACCAGCCTCTTGCGCGCATGAACCGGGGAAAACCTGATCGAATGCGCAATCCTCATTGGGTTTATCCGGGGAAAGAGATTCTTTTACCTGATGGTGCAGTGTGGCAGGTCAAGAAAGGTGAAAGCATCTGGGCAAAGATAGAGGCGAACCTAAAGAAAAAAAAACATCTCACCTATTTCTATCTTTTGCAATTTGATCTGGAGATGCAGACTATTTTGCAAAAACTTGAAATCCCCGAGGTCGATAGATTTATTGGGCTAAAAACAGTTTCCTATTTAAAAAATAACAAAAAGGAGCTCTATCCAGATAGGGATAAAAAAGTCTCCTTGAAAAACCTGGAAATCGTACGCAGTCACCTTGCCTTGGCCAGAGAAACATTAATCAAACTGGAATTATTGGTATATACGAAAGAGCAGGAGCGTATGCTCTTTTTTAGGAAACGATTATTTCATAACATAACCAGCCAGTTTCTGCAATAAATAGAGTGAATCCTTGCCTATTTTCCAATTCTTCCTCTTGGGAGAGTTAACTTTTTATCAATTTGTATCGACAATCTATAGCAAGGCCACTTATGGCTCAACAGTCATGTTAGGAAATGGCAGATTGGGTAGCTATAGAGAGGCGTGGTTATTGATTTTTTTGTTGTTTACAAAAAATAGCTCTTGATTTAGTAAGATAATGAACATTGCTTGTTTTTTTGCAATGGATTGGTGATTATACTCTGTTTATCAAAGAATAAGTCATTTACCGATTAAAAATATAATTCTGAAACGTTTTTACAGGGGGTATGGCAGATGCCACTTTCACAATTTCCCAAGAGTCCTAATAAGGTTCACCCTACAATTCCCAGTGCGGTTGGTTCACACATCTCCATTTTTCAGGAAGGAAGAAACAAGCACGATGAGTCTAAGGTTATATTAAATGAGACAGTGGATAAAGTATTGAACCATATCTCAGATAAATTGCCTAGCGAAGTCCTGGAAAAATTGGATGTAATGTCCACAATCAAGGACAAACTTTACAATTACATGAACCAGCAGTATCAAAACATGTTTAACCGTTACATGGTTACCATGGAAGATGAGCTGGTAAAAAAAGTTCGTAATTTTGTTGACAAGGAAGAGACAAAAGGATTAGCACGCTACACTCCGAAAGAGGTTTCCGAACTTTTAGATCAGGTTGGTGGCGCCGATAAATTTAACACTGGTGAAATAGAAAAATCAGTGGTGAATATGTATGGTCACCTGCAGGGTCATATCCAGCGTGGTGTCAATGATCTTGAAAATGAAACGAACTCTCTATTGCGTCAAAAGACTGATGTCGGTGCGTTTGTGCGCGGTGAAAACGCGTATTCAATTGCTAAATGTACATTTAAAAATTCAGAATTCAAACCAAAGACTGTGTACGATGTTAAATTATCCGTAAACATTCTTGATTCTGAGTTGATCTCGCCAGTTGTTCACTACCAAACAACCGTAGAATATCTCCTGAAAGAAATTATCTCCAAGCATATCATGGATTTAATTGATAAGGAGATTACAGAGTTTAAGGATGAGCTTGTTGATGCTGGTAAAGGCGAATTGTCCGACGGTGAAGTCATGTTTGAGAAGATCAAACGGGTAGAGAAATACACCGATGATGATCAGGAAGACGAAAAAAGCCGTCGCTACACAATTTTGGCGAGAAGGTTTTTGGATAAAATCGAAGGTCTGCGTGCAGAGATTGATCCAACTGAATATGACGCCTTGAATGTCCGCGAGAATATAAAGAAAATAATTGATAACGAAAATATTCGCAATCGTGGTTTTAATACGGCAATCAACGCTTTGACCAGTATTCTGGACACCTCAAAGCTGGGTTATCAGGTGGCGGATAACATGAAAAATTCTCGTATGGCGACTATTCGCGAATACGATGAAACCAATCCGTCAGAATTGCCAGACGAACGATATGCGATTACTCTTGTTTATTACGATCAGGCTCAATTGCGCGAGATGCAAAAGCAATATGACCAGCAGATGGCCGCTTTTCTTGAAGAGGCAGATCAGGTCTGGGCAGTTGTTAATCAACACTATGAGTTGGCAAAACGTACTTTTGGTATGAAGCTTGGCAGGATTCGCGATTTTCAGGATTATGCTGAAAAAATTATGAAACGTTCCTGGAGACGTGAAAAAGAAGAGTATAAAGATGATCCAGAAACTGTACCATGGTATGATCTTGGCTTTGGCAGATCTCCAGATACCTTTGTCGAAAAAAGTAACCGGACTTACCTGGCTGAAAAGGGTGAAATCCAGCGCCGTATAGTGGATACCAGAAAGATCCTAAAAGATATGCATGGATTCCAGAACCCAATTGAACGTGTAGTTATAGAGGAAAGACTCAATTTTATTGAAAGACGTTTTAACGATTTTAACTACAAGATCAATCCTCATCATTTGCAACCTGGATTGCTGCTTGATGTCGATTTAACGACTGTCAAGAAAAAGCAGTTTATGTTAAAGTCAATGGCCAATGTACTGAATGAGTTTCTTTCATCGATCTCCAAAGGATTCCAGGATGCGGCTTTTGCCTCCTTCAAGCGTCGTCGTTCTACTGTGCGTGCAGACATTGATCAGTCATTCGCAGAGGAAGATTCAAAGGGATCTCAGACTTTTCAGGAAGCTTATCAGCAATTAACCGATGATATGGATAAGCATGAAAAAAAGGGAACAAGTCTGAAAGGTTCAGTGGACATTACACCTAAACGTGGTCGTGGTGGATCTGGGCTGAAAGAACTCTAAGAACCATTTTCGCTACTATAACAGCCCCTTTTGCGTTCTCATGATTTTTTGCGGACGTAAAAGGGGTTTTGTTTTTTAAATCTAACATTGATCGAACCCTGAAATCCTTCCCTTGAAAAATAGCTGTGGTTATTCCGGAAAGCTACAAATAGAGTTTTTTAAAATCCGTGTAAAGTGAATTGACTTTTCTTGATAAATATATTCCGCTGGATTTGTAGAAATTTATAATAAATTTACATACCGATAATTTTCTTTCATGCTCATCAAATAAGATAAATATACTGCGAAAGAAGTCATTTTAGGGCTTTGCGAGGTGCGAAGCATGCGAGTGCAGATTTGGTCTCCCAGGGTGAATCGCGCAGCGTGCATATCGCTTTCAAATTAGGAAATATGGAAGCGATGCCATGGGGAAAACCAATTTCTTTTCGGTATAATAGAAAATCTAACAAATGTGGGCAATACATACATTTTGTCTGCATGGTTTCATGATTGTTTGTCAGTGTCGGCGCATAATATGATTCAACGAACACAGGAAAAGGAAAAAACTATGGGAGAATATGATAAATTAGGTACGCGGGCTGGTTTTAATCGGGCAGTACGTCATTTACAGACCGTTATTGCTATTGATGAAGATCTTTCCCGAAAGAAAAATATGGCTGATCTGCTTAATGATGAGATAGATCAGGGGTATATTGAAGCGTCCCAAGCGTTATCAATATTAAATGCCTTGCTGGTTACAAAGCATGGGTATTTCTATAAATCTTTTAATATAAAAAATCAGATATCGGAATTTGAACCAATTGTCGAGAAAATCGGTAAATGGAATACCCTTGATATTACAATATCGTATAGACACCCCTTTTTAGGTTTTACAGTCATTAACCCGAAAAATCTTCTCCATTGGAAGAAAATACAGGATGTGATGAGGGATGAGCTTGTTGTTGTATACTGCAAGTTCATTGGCAAGGCAGATGATGAAGGAAAAGCCCAGAAAATTGCCGAAAAGGGCATCCGGGCAGTGATAGATTTGTTACAAGGAAAAGATGTTTCTGCGGAAAAGGAATTTATCGATGAATCATTAGCAGCTGCGGCCGCACCAAGACCTGTTGCTCCTGTTGCAGCAGTGGCTGATTCCCCAGGGGCTGCTAAAGTTACACCGAAATATTCTGTCCAGGTATCAAATGAGCTATTTCATAATGGAAATGTTGAGGCCTGGAAGAATATTATGGAGTCTTACCTGAACGCCCATCCGGATTTAAGGGTTACGGTTTATCATGAGGGCGAATTGATTCAGGATTTAAATACATTATTTAAATGGGGAAAAGTGAAGCACGGTGGCTTAATATTTTTTCAGGTGGCGGGAAACGATATTAAAAATGTATCCAAACTGAAAAGATATCTGTATGAAGGTGCTTCTTCCCGTTTTGAGGCTTTTCTAAAGAAGGATGTCAACAGGCCGCTGAATCTATTCTGATAGCTTGCAAATCAAGCTGTGATTACCAAAAGTTAATTGGAGTATTTCTATGAAAGAACATATTGTACCATTTTCTAGTACCCAAAGTAAAATTAGCGAACAGATCTGGGAAGCATCTGGCGCCCGAGGAAAGAGGATTTTTGAGTTGGCGCAACTTGAATTACCGATTGCGCCAGGCTGTATTATAGATAGTGTTTTGGTGCGACGTATTCAAGAGGTCAATTTAGGCGAATTATTGCAGAGCTTTATTGCATCTATAGAACAGCAAACGGGAAAGTTTTTTGGCGATAAAGAAAATCCTCTACTTCTGAAGGTGGTTTTCAGTCCCAATCTGGTTTTGCCAAATTACCCATCTATTCACAATATTGGTTTAAACTGGGAAACCGTAGAGGGTTTGGCAGCTCACACGGACAAGGAATTTGCGCTGGGAGAATTTCATTATCTCTTAAAAAATGTTGGAAAGAAAATATTATTTAAGGACGATGAAAAATTTCTTTCATTTCACAAAAAGACAGAAGTTGAGTTAGAAGGAAGTGCCAAAGCTCGCGGATCTAAGGCCAAAGACGCTAAAGTAGCCGGTTTGCAGGAAGCAATTGAAAAGTATTTAAAATTTTTCGGAGAGAAGTTTTCCTTGGATCCTATGATGCAATTAGCGGGTATTATCCAGGAAGGAATACGCAACTATACCAGTAACGATGAGACATCTGAAGGCGAAGAGTTATCAGTGCTAATACAGGCAATGGTATATGGAAATTATGGCGAAAATTCCTACTCGGGTATTTATTATACGAGAAATAAAGTAACCGGCGAACCAGTACTGGATGGAAATTTTCTACATAATGCTTTCGATGATCAAACCACGGACAAAAAAACAAAAGATATCAATTCTATAGACAAAAAAATTCATAAAGAATTGAGCAATGTTGCAGCAAAGATTGAAAAACATTTCAAAGAGATTCGCCAGATAAAGTTTACAATCGAGCAGGGGCAGCTTTGGCTAGTTGATCAGTATACAGTTCAGGATAAATCAACCCAAGCCGAGATTCGAACATTGATTGACCTTTATAAAAGCAAAAATGCTGAACTGGATTATATCATTAAAAAGATTCCTCCTGGTCAGTTGTCAGAGCTGCTTCATTCCGTCATAGATATGAATTCTGTAAAAGGAATTCCATCGGTTATGGGTGGAATTGCTGGAGCTCCAGGCGCTGCTGTTGGCCGTGTCTATTTTTCTACTCCAAAGTTACTAGAGGAGTATAAAAGAGCTCAATTGCAGGGCGAAGATATGCGTGTTATTCTGGCCGTAAATGCATCTTTTGCCGAGGATGTAAAGGCTATCGAGGTAGCGCAGGGAGTAATTGCAGTTGAGGGCGGTTACTCTTCCCATGCGCCGGTTGTGGCAAGAAGTTTAGGAAAAGTTGCAGTTGTAAATCCTGAAATCGTAATGAAGGGTAATTCCTTTACACTGGAAAATAGAACGATTAAAGAGGGAGATTACATTACCCTGGATGTCCCATTTTATAAAGATCCTGTTATCTATCTTGGAAAGGCTAATCTGACTAGCCCTGATCCGGATAAAAATGGATTAATAGAATATATGCAATTAGTTGAAAAACGGATTGGAAATTTTAATGTCCGGGTTAATGGGGATTCTGAGAAAGACGCTATACTAGCGCGAAAATTTGGAGCGGTGGGCGTAGGCCTTTGTCGAACTGAACATATGTTTTTTGAAGAGAAGCGGATCAATGCTTTTCGGGAAATGATTGTGGCTCAGGATGACCAGGAGAGGGCCAAGGCTCTCAAGGTATTGCTTCCTATGCAAAAGACCGATTTTTATAAGATCTTTAAGGTCATGTCTCCGTATCCAGTTACAATCCGGTTGCTGGATGCGCCGTTGCATGAATTTATACCAAGGGAAAAGATAGCGATAAATAAATTTTTTACCTACATGAAATCCCGAAATAAGGGGATTACTTTGGCCGATTTAACCCGTGTATTTGAAAATTTGCATGAATTTAACCCTATGCTGGGCCATAGAGGTTGTCGGGTTGGAATCACATACCCAGAAATTTATGAGATGCAGGTTCGGGCTATTTTAGAGGCAGCCTGTATGATAAAAAAAGAGGGATTAGAGGTTTACCCCGAGATCATGGTTCCTATCGTAATGAATAAAAATGAGTTAAAGTTTATTCGCTACGGTAAACGCATGGAAGGTCGAGTTGTGAAAGGAATTGAAGATATCTACCATGAAGTAATTGAAGAATATGGAATTTCTCACTTGGATTATAAGGTTGGTACGATGATTGAACTTCCAGCTGCAGCATTAAATTCAGATGAGATAGCCCAATATGCAGACTTTTTTAGTTATGGAACCAATGACCTAACGCAGACAACATACGGTTTAAGTCGGGATGATATTAACAGTTTTTACGGCTCCTATACTGAATTTGATATTCTGGCTAATAATCCCTTTCAAGTTCTTGGAGAACAGGTAAAAGAGCTTATCGCGATTTCGGCGAATCGGGGGATGATGACAAGGCCTGATATAAAACTTGGTTTGTGTGGTGAACACGGGGCAGATCCTGAGAACATTAAATTTCTTTATCACTCAGGATTACACTATGTTTCTACATCTCCCTACTCTGTTCCTATCGCGAAACTGTCTGTCGCTCAGTTAATGATTGATGTAGACAATCAATAGTATAAAGATAGGTTAAGGCAGGGTTAGTATGAAATACGCCATAATCGCTTATCCCGGATTTCGTGAAGAAAATTCTTCGAATTTTCTTACTTTCTTAGATAATAAATCAAAATTTGAACTCGGGATAGGCGGGCGTTTTCGAACCATCGATTTTTTGTTTTCGATGACTCGCAATGTTGATGCTCGCCATATATTTCTTTATCAAGATCGTGAAAGCGACAATCTTCAGCATTTTTTACAGAATTATGTCTTTCCGGAAGAGTTGATGCGTATACATCTTTTGCAAAAAGGATTGCATCAATTTATCGCAGACACAATCAAGATATTGAAAACCAGTCGAGTCGAAGCTGTAATTATGTACAATGCGGATAATCCCGCATTGTTTGATATCTCCTGGATGGCTCAAAAATTTCAGGAAATACGAAAAAATAGCGTCCAATTTGTCTTAAAGAATATTGGCAAGGCAAATTTATCCAGCAAAAAGACCAAGTTTAGGGTTCTTTTCATGGAAAAGGAGATCTTCATCGACCAATTGCGTACCATGGAGTCTCTGGAAGCGAAGGGTCTGAATTTTTTTGAAAGAATCATGAATGAATCCGCGATTCATGGGGTGCCTGTCCTACAGGCTAATGGATATCATGGATATATAAACAATATTGTTGATTATTATCAATTTAATCTGGCAATTTTAGAACAGTGGGAGACCTTGAATCAAATCTACTCTGATTTTCGTCTTGGATCTTTTCTTCCGCAAAAAGGTAATTCTGTTATTGGTGAAGGAGGGTTGGTATACAATTCCGTCATTTCTGAGGGGTGCCAAATACACGGATCTGTAGTCGATTCAATAATTTTTCCTGGGGTATATATCCATGAGGATGCGGAAATTGTGGGAAGCGTTATTTTGCCCTATAATCATATAGGTAAATCCGCCAAACTTTACCGGACAATTTTAGATGAGGCTGCACCTCGTTCAGCGAAAGACAATACTTTTAACATTGGCGAATACTGTTTGGTTGGTAAAATGGATCGAGATATCACTGGCAATAACTCTCTCTATCCGGAAATTTTACATGATGGTTTGACGGTAATTGGACGAAATTGCGCAATTCCTCGTAAAGTAAAAATCGGCGCAAATTGTTTTATATCTCCCCAAACCGATAATGTTAAGATAAAAATGTACAATCGAGTGCTGGACGGCGCAGTGCTGTAATAGTGTGTTTTCTGTACAGATTGATATTTTATGATTTTTAATTGACGATGAATACTACTAAAAATTTCTAAGCCTACACATCATTTTGCAACAAAAGCTGTTTGATAGAGCGTTGCGATAGCATTTACAAAATTAAATAGGGTAGTAAAGAAAAATAGCATATGGAGTTACGAGAACTTCCCATTGAGCTCATAGAGCCAGATAAATTTCAACCACGTAAAGAGTTTGATCTTACTGAATTAAAGGAAAGTATTAAGGAAAACGGGGTTCTTGTTCCTATAATTGTGCAACCCTCAGAAGAGGGTGATACGGTAAAATATATAATCATTGATGGAGAACGGCGATACCGCTCGTCTCGAGAATTAGGATTGCCGGTTATACCCGCCGTCATTAACAAATCCATTCGAAAAAACAGATTTAAGGATCAGGTGATTATAGATCACCAGCGTCACAGTCTTACCGTAGAGGAAAAAAGCGCGGCTTGGTCGCGGCTGCTTGAAGAGTATAGTGGCAGCTATGAAGCTGTTTCTACTGCGGTCGGTGTTTCTGTTAGTCAGGTAAAAAATGTTATTGAAGGTGCTCAATTCAAGGCTCGGGCAAAAGATCTATTACCCGAAGATCTTGGTTGGCGCGAAAGAGCAGTGATTCGAAGGACTAACCGGATAAAAGACGATAATCTCCGAGCTAGGCTAGTGATTTCAGCCATCGAAAACGAAGACAATAATAAATTAATTGATGAAAAGGTGCGCCTGTTAATTACCAAAATACTTGATAGTAAGAAACTATCGCCTGCAGAGCAGAAAATCATCATACATGCTACGGATATGGATGAGGCTATTATTAGCATTCGTAATATGCGGGAGGAAATCGAACGTGATAAGAAGCCGGAAGAGCCCGCAGAATTAGAAGAGAAGATCACTAGAAAACTTCCTGCAAACAAAATAATGCAATCCTATGAGTGCCCAAGATGCGGGGGGGAACTTGAAATTGATTCTTCCTATAAAAAGATGATAATCATAGATGAAAAGCTAATCGTGACCTATGGTTGTGATGATTGCGGAAGTCTGTTTGTTGTTTTGGCAGATTCCTAATTTCATGCACTGGTCAGTAGAAGCGGAGCGTTTTTTATATTCTCGAGATATTCCATCCGCTACAATTGAGCATCCTGTTGTTCCTATTCTCGGGAAATCCAATGTTGGCAAATCTTCACTCATCAATCTGTTGTTGGGTCAGAAATTGGCCCGGCAAGGAAAGCGTCCTGGTCTTACAGAGAGTATTGGATTATATAAAGTTACACCTGGCAGCGGTGATCCTTTTTATATAGGTGATATGCCAGGTTTTGGTTTTGCGGTCGGTGGAGTGCAGCGCGAGCAAAATCTTTCTACAATTATTAAAAGTTTTTTGCAGAAATATCGCAGAAATATTCTTTTTTTAATTTATCTTATAGATAGCCGTCGCGCTCTCGATGGTTCCTTTCAAAAGGAGAACCCAAGGGAGGATGCCTGGATTGAATTGTGCATTGCTTTACAATTGCCATTTATGATTGTAATCACGAAAACGGATAAGGTTGGAAAAAATAAAATATTTCAGGCAAAAAAACAGGTAGCTTCAAAGTTTCAGATTGATCCGGCGGATCTCTACTCGGTTTCTATAAAGGATAGTCAGGCTATCGAAGATTTGCGAGCAGCTATCGTTGACCAGGTTGCTGACGCTATAAAAGAAATTTGAGATTTATTGCCATGTATCAGGTCTTATATTACATATCTACAGTTATCATCTCATTACTTGTGTTTACTTCGTGTGGTTTCGCAAAAAATCCTTCCTTTGTGAAGCATATCATTGGCTACAGTGTTCTTAAAAATCCTATTATAGCTTATCAAATTGGAACCGGCAAATATCATATACTGGTTTATAGCGGCATACATGGCGATGAACCAAATTCGGTTAAACTCGCCTGGCATTTAATGGATCAGATTCAACGTAATGAATTACTGATTCCAGATGATATAAAATTGACTGTCGTTCCCTTGGTAAATCCAGATGGTTTTATTTTTCACTCCAGATTAAACGCCAATGGCGTGGATCTGAATCGAAATTTTCCAACAGCTACTTGGAAGAAAATTATTTATATCTCCGGACACAGACTTCCATTTGGAGGTGGTACCAAGCCAGCTTCAGAGCCTGAGACGTTGGCTTTAATAAATTTTTTTCAAGAGAAGCAGCCGGCAGTTAGTATTAGTTACCATTCCCAGGCAGGTTTTATTTATCCCGAGATGGCGGATCCGGTAAGTGTTGAAATTGCCGATTTGTATGCAAAGGGCAGTGGTTTACCACAGAAAAAGGAGGAATGGAATGAACTCTACTACCCCGTTACGGGAAGTTTTGCTCAATGGATCATGCAAATTCAAAAGAAACATACAATATTGGTTGAGCACCAGCATAAAAATACCATTGATGCGAAGGAGCTGCTGGAAAACATGAATGGCTTGCGGCACTTATTTGATACAATCGGTAGTGGTAAAATAAAATCAATCCATATCCAGGATTAAAGTTTCTGCTCGCGCTATATCTTCTGGCGTATCTACTCCCAGTCCAGAATAATTGGTACGAATAATTCCAATTTGCCAACCAGCCTCAAGCATCCGCAATTGCTCAAGGCTCTCCAGTTTTTCCAACTCCCCTTTCGGTAATTCATGGAAGGCGACAAGAGCGCTTCGCCTATATCCATAAAGACCGATGTGCTGCCAGTAAATTGGGTGTGCTGCTAGATCATCATAGGCGAGGGAGTCTCTTTGATAGGGGATTGGTGATCTGCTGAAATAAAGAGCAAAATATTTTTCATGCTGCTTTCTTGTAACAACCTTTACAACATTAGGATTTGTTAATTCATGCATCGGAAGCGGGCAAACAGCAGTGACTACGGGAATATCAGGATTTTGGAGTAAAAATATAACCAGTTCATCGATCAAAGATGGAGGAATGAAGGGTTCGTCTCCCTGGACATTGATGATGATTTCTGCATTAAGCAGTTCAGGATGTTGAATAGCTTCAAAGATTCGATCTGATCCGCTTGCTGCATCTGGCGACGTCATAACAGCTTCACCGCCAAATTCATGAACATGACTGAAAATTTTGTTATCATCTGTTGCGACCATAACTATGTCAATTTTTTCAGCCTGCACGCACCGCTCAAAAACCCTTTCAATCATGGATCTATTTTTAATTAAGGCAAGTGGTTTGCCGGGAAAACGTGTGGATGCATATCGTGCGGGTATTATGACAGCTGTCTGTATACTCATGAAAAAAACCTTGTCTGTCCAGGCAGCATCGTTAGGATCTCATGTCCTGCTTCGGTTATCAATATGGTATGCTCAAATTGTGCTGATAATTTTCTGTCCTTTGTTACAACGGTCCATCCATCCTTTAGGACATCAACATCGTAAACACCCTCATTGATCATGGGTTCTATTGTGAAGGTCATTCCTGTTTTTAGTCGGACCCCGGTATTTTTTTGGCCCACGTGGTGAACAGAAGGATCTTCATGAAACTCTCTGCCTATTCCATGACCAATAAAATCTCTGACTACACTAAAACCATTTCCTTCTGTATAATTTTGGATGGCATAACCTATATCGCCTAAGCGGCTTTCTGGTGTGGCCTGCTCGATACCCTTATACATCGCCTCTTCCGCAACCATAATCAGTTTTTTTGCTTGGGGGGAAATCGAGCCGACTGTGTACATGCGACTGCAATCACCATGAAAACCATTTTTAAGCACAGTGACATCGATATTGACGATGTCCCCATTTTGAAGTTTTACTTTCTTTGTTGGAATACCATGGCAAACAGTTTCATTTATAGAAGTACAGATACTTTTAGGAAAACCATGGTAATTTAAAGAAGAAGGTTTTGCTCCATTTTTGATGATAAAATTATGGCAATTTTTATCCAATTCAAAGGTGCTAATACCTTCTTGAACATACTCTTCGATCATAACGAGAACTTGAGCTGCCAATTGGCAGCTCACTCGCATTTTTTCAATTTCTGAGGCTGTTTTAATCCGTATCACTGTGTTTAGTTGAGAAAGCTGCGGATCGCGTGGCCCATTTCCTTCGTCGTGACAATTTTATCATCACTACCAAAGGCAATATCTCTTGTACGTAGGCCATTTTGCAGCGCTTTTTTAACGGCATTTTCGATATCAGTGTAGGCGTTATCCAGTTGAAAACTATATTTCAGCATTAAAGCAGCCGACATAATCTGCGCAATAGGGTTGGCTATACCTTGACCAGCGATATCAGGAGCTGATCCGCCGGCCGGTTCGTAAAGGCCAAAGGAACCTGTGGAGAGAGAAGCTGATGGCAACATACCTAAAGATCCTGTTAAAACAGAGGCTTCGTCGCTGAGAATATCGCCAAACATATTGCACGCCAGAATGACATCAAATCGAGTTGGTTTTATCACAAGCTGCATCGCGGCATTATCGACATACATGTGATCAAGTTCTACATCGGGATATTGCTTCCCTACCTCTGTCACGACTTCGCGCCAGAATACCATAGAAGTAAGAACGTTTGCTTTATCAATGGAGGTGACTTTTCTATTTCGTTTGCGAGCGAATTCAAATGCCTTATGCGCAATACGCTCGATCTCATCTTTGGTGTAAATTAGAGTATCCAGTGCGCTGTTACTGGTGCGGTCTTTGGGTTTGCCGAAATAGATTCCACCTGTCAATTCCCTGACGATTAAAATATCGACTCCCTTGCCGATTATACTCTTCTTTAATGGCGACCCTTCAGCTAATTCGGGAAAAATAATAGCCGGACGTAGGTTTGCGAATAGAGAGAAATGCTTTCGCAAAGGCAGCAAGGCTCCCCGTTCTGGCTGTTTTTCTGGAGGGAGATTTTCCCACTTGGGACCTCCAACTGATCCAAATAAAACAGCATCAGCCTGCTCACAGCTTTTCAATGTGTCTGCCGGCAGTGGTGTTCCATGGTTGTCGATCGCGATTCCACCAACATCCTTATGGTCAAAAGAAAGGGATAGATCGTATTTTTTTGCAGCTGCATCAAGAACATCGATTGCTACAGCCATAACCTCTGGACCTATGCCATCGCCCGCTAAAACTGCTACTTTTCCCTGTTTCATATCTGTTCCACTCCAATTTTCATTTCATCCATATTCAATCGATCCATGAATCTATCATCCTCAAGGGAAGAGAATTCAGAATACACATTGCAAATCCGATAGTTTTCTATAAAGCCAGGTTATTTTTCCTTGCGTACAGGGAAAGAAATTTTTATTGTTAGGTCGGTCTGGATCTATATTTTGCTTTGATTTTTTTGGGAAGTTTTTCTCAAAGAACCATTTTCATCTTGATTTTTTTACTCTTTTTGGCTTATGGATTGGATAGGAATAGGAGTATCTGAGGTGCCGAGGAATAAATCTGACGATAATTTAGAATTTGAAGATGAACCGTCGGTTGGGGAAGAGTCGATTGATGACGAATCCTCCTTTGGAAAAAGGAGCGAACCAACATTCGGTGAATCTTCCATAGGCTGGTACCTTGAAAGTATCAACAAAATCCCCCTGCTGAGCCGGGATCGAGAGGATTACCTGGCTCGCGCTGCCAGAATGGGACATGTTCGGGCAAAAGATGAGTTGATTAAAGCTAATTTGCGATTTGTAGTGTCGATAGCAAAAAAATACCAGACTAGTGGGATAAGTTTGCTGGATTTGATTAATGAGGGAAACCTCGGACTCATTCGCGCTGTAGAGAGATTCGATCCGGATCGAGGTTATCATTTTATCAGTTACGCTGTCTGGTGGATCCGTCAGGCAATTATCCTGGCAATCAGCCAGAAGAGCTCTTTTATTCGCCTGCCAATCAATCGAACCGCAGATATCCATCGGATTGAAAAAGTGAATAAGATGCTGGAGGATAAGCTAGGGCGTGAACCTACGGCTCTTGAGATTGCGCAGGAGTTGGATGTGGAACTCTCGGAGGTTCATATCCTGCGCAATATGACTTACGAGTATGTATCCCTCGATGCAAGCGTGGGAGATAGGGATGAAGGCTCCTTTTTCGTGATGGTTGAGGATAAAACCGCAGAAAGTCCAATGAAAAAGGTGGAGAATGAATCGCTTTCCGAGGCTATAAAAGCTGCCATCTCCACATTATCACCCAATGAGCAGGAGATCCTGCGTATGCGTTTTGGTTTGGATGGGGAAGAACCTATGAGTCTGCAGCAGATAGGTAAAAAATTTGGGCTATCGAAGGAGCGAATTCGCCAGATCGAAAAAAAAGCATTACGCCGCTTGCGCCACCCCTCGCGTTCGATGAAATTGCAGGTTTTTATGCATGATTCTGAAATTTAGATTTCCCTATGAGTCGCTATCGATTACGCATTGATGCAGATCTGGATCAATGCCTTGCTTTTTCTAATTGGATTCAGGCACATCAATTTTTAAGCCAGAGAAAAGAACGAGTTTTGGAAATTGGCTCAGGTATGGGAGAATTTCTTGTGCATGAGGCGATGCAGCACCCAAGTCTCCTATTTCTGGGAATCGAATTGGAATGGAAACGGGTTTTAAAAGCGACGGAGAAGATCTGGAAACAGCAAAATTTGGAGAATATACGCTTTTTGCATGCAAAGGCCGATGAGAGCTTGGCTCAATCTTTATCTGATTTTGATTTTCAAATGATTCATATTAATCATCCAGATCCCTGGAGTAAAAGGCGGCATTTTAAGCGAAGATTAATCCGTCCCTCCATGCTAACAGTTTTTGCAACCCTGCTAACTCTGCAGGGAACGTTATGGATCTCCACGGATCATCCTGAATACGCTAAATCTATCCACAATGATATTCTCTCCTCGGAGAATTATCAAATAATTGAAAATCAGCTGTTGGATGAGGATGCGTTAATGCAACTAGGACGGAAGCAGACAATTTTTGCTGAAAAACTTGAGGCAAAAGGGAGACCTTCACGGTTGCTGGTCGCTCGCTGCATTCAAAAACCCACACCATAATACCAGTTTTGAACTATTTTTTGAGGAGATACCATGCTGTTTTTTTTACTATTTTTAGGATTTTTGCAAGGTTTAACGGAGTTTCTTCCGGTTTCTTCATCGGGTCATTTGGCTCTATTTCAAAATATGCCTTTTTTCCAACTTTATACGGATCAAATTGGACGCGCAGGGATGTTTTCCTATGATATCCTCCTGCATTTTGCGACATTACTCTCCATTTTGTTCTATTTTGCCAGGGATATCCTCCAGTTAATACAAGGTTTTCTTCAATACCTGGTAGGTAAGAGGAATCAGGATTCTCGTCTTGCTTTTCGTTTGGCTCTCTTGATACTTCTGGCCAATATTCCTGTTTTCATCATTGGTCTATTTTTGAAAGATTATGTAGAGTCAGCATTTGAGGCCCTGCTCCCTATCGGCATTTTTTTCATCGTAAATGGATTGTTTCTGTTCTCAACAGCCTTTGCACCAAAGCGGGAGATAAAGATGCACGATATGGGCTGGTTTAGGGCATTGGTCATTGGTTTATTTCAGGCTATTGCGGTTCTTCCTGGTATCTCGCGATCGGGATCGACGATAGGGGCCTCATTCTACCTTGGTATTCAGCCTTCGGATGCCGCCAGGTTCTCTTTTTTATTGGGTTTACCACCGATCGCTGGAGCTGCTTTACTAGAAGCAATGAAGGTGGCTCAAAAGGGATTTGTCATACCCTACGCTTTTGAGATGATTATGGGAATGGTAGTCGCTTTTATCACTGGATTGGCGGCTTTAAGGCTTCTAGTGTGGCTGGTAAGCCGCACGATTCTATATCCCTTTGGCATCTATACCTTTTTGCTCGGATTGGGTGTTATCGTATATACATTCATCCAATAAGGATAGTAACGAATGGTAGGATTCAATCTACAAGGGCGTCCAGGTCTCCCTTTGTAATATCCACATTGGGTTGCTTCATAAGAGTAACCCGATTTTTCAGAAATTCTGAAAATGCTTTTCTGCTGCGGTCAATGTCCTTTGGTTCCACTTCAGCTACGATCCAGCCTTCCATGGCCTCCTGGAAGATTTTTTCTGGATTGAGTTTGCTTGATTTTTCAAACAGAGTTTGGATCGCAGCTAGCTCATTTCGATACAAAGCCTCCTCGTCTCTAAAGAGGGAGAGTTCTCTGTACTCCTGTCCATACAAGTTGAATAGCCATGGAACCTTTTCCTTTGGAGTAATGTCGGACCAGTGAAGGTAAAGCATGGTTAGCCTCCTAAATGAGATACGCAAAAAGCACACAGACCTTGAATAGTACAAAAAAAAGCAACTTCAAACCTGTTTTTTGTGCGCAGAAAAATAGGTTCTTCGAGGGCGAGGAAAGCCTTCAACCGTTAGGGTTGAATTGAGGGGATCCAGAAAATCGATCAAGCTCTCCTCCGCTGACCAATCAGTTTGCCGTTGCTCATCACAGGATAGCTCTCCATCATAGATAGGTACTAGGTTTGTAAAATGGGTTCGGTGGAGCCAGGAAGCCAGACAATCGGCGGTTGGCAGGTACCAGACCCCTGGAGCTTTGGCGTATCGCTTGCCCGGGAATAGAGCCCAGGGTCCTTGGCCAGGTACAGTCATACTATCTACAATTATTTGACCACCTGGTTTTAACGCATTATGGGCAAGGCGAAGAATATGCAGGGGATCTTGATGATGATACAGGATTCCCATCAGAAGAATGGTATCAAAAAATTCGGGGTAGAAGTCAAGCTGTTCAAATCCCATGAGTTGAAGGTGCAGGTTCGGTACTGCTGCAAATTTCTGCAAATATTGAAAATTAAACCAGTATCTGGCAATGGGTTCTAAACCGATAATGATTTCAGGTTGGAACGCTGCCATTCGAAACATATAATAACCATTATTGCAACCGACATCGCAGATTTTTTTTCCAGCCAATGGCATTAAATATGGTTCAATCCTTTGCCACTTCCAATCACTTCGCCATTCTGCGTCGATGAAGATGTCGAATACGGAAAAGGGTCCTTTTCTCCAGGGGGAAAAAATACGAAGCTGGCTTTCGATCATTTGGGAAAGTGAGGGGTTGATCTGCTCGCCGCTACCGATGTCGATGACAGGAGAGTTGAGTAGAACTCTCTCTGCACGCAGATCAGGTTGGTTTTGAAGCAATTTCCAGTAGGTGGAACTCTTGCCTTGAAAAAGCTTTTTTTCCTGTAGATCTAAATATCGTCTTAACGGTTCATAATGGATGGAGAAACGATAAGGTTCAAGATATTGGGGTTCCAGATAGGTCATGCCTGTTTCGTAGCAATCAAAGAGACAAAATTGTACCATTTAAAAAAAATGTCCACGTGTTCAAACCCACACTCTTGGAGCAAACGGATATTTTCATCGACTCTATAAGGGATCAACACATTCTCCAAAGCGTCACGCTTTTGGGAGATTTCGAGTTCTGAATAACCGTTTTTTTTCTTAAAATCGTAATACAATCGATGAAAAAGACGGGAATGATCAGAGTTGTTTTCTAAAACCTTTTCGCTTAATACCAAAATGCCGCCAGGGCGCAAATGTTGAAAGATCTTTCTTAATAAAGGCGCTCTTTCCATGGGTCGAATAAATTGAAAGAGATAGTTTGCAATAAAAACACCACTGGTTTGGTAGGCATATTGCAAAGAATCTGTTTGCACAAATGTAATTTTTTGATTCGTGTTTGATGAAAGGCAGGATTTTCGGGCTTTGGCTAACATAGCTTCGGATAAATCGATGCCAACATATTGAAAGGGTTTATCCTGAAAGATGCTTTGAATGTACGTTACCAGTTTTCCTGTTGAGCAACCCAGATCGTAGATGATTTCATTATCTTGATAGTACGCATAGGATAGTTCTGCTGACATTCGCAACACTTCGTCATAAAAGGGAATTGAGCGCAATGCCATATCCTCAAACACATTCGCGACCTCGTGATTGAAGCTAAAGTCAGGGATATGGTCAAGGTTTTCCTGAAAGACTTTGTCTTGCATGTCATGCTCAGAAAAAAAGGATTTTTACGATGGGAATTTGGACGGAGGAGGATTCGAACCTCCGTAGGCGACTGCCGGCAGATTTACAGTCTGCTCCCTTTAGCCACTCGGGCATCCGTCCTTTTTGAAAACGTGCTGACGGGAAGATTCGAACTCCCGACCCGCTGATTACAAGTCAGCCGCTCTGGCCATCTGAGCTACGTCAGCAAAAAACTGAGAAAACCCAAAAAGATTTACATTGTGGGCATGTCAACGATTTATTTCTTTTCCGGTATCCTGTTTTTTTTGAGGTTAAAGATTTTCATCCCATTAAAAAAATTATGCGCTATATCCCCAAGGTAAATGAAAAAAGAAACAGCTACCCTGGGGGTGATTCATTTTCACTTCAATTCTGGATCCATGTGCGTTAATAAGCTCCTGAGACAGAGGAAGGCCATATCCTGTCCCACTCTCCCCTTCGGTTCCATGTGTAAAAAACTTTTCATGTTTATTAAAGAGTCTTGGAACACTATCAATAGTAATGCCGACACCGGTATCGCAAACAGAAACAAGCAGTCCTGAGTTTTCCGCTACAGCAGAAAGGGTGATGGTTCCTGATCTTGGGGTAAATTTAATGGCATTCCAAATTAAATTTATCAGTACCTGAATAATTCTTTTTCTGTCCACATACACAACGCTAGCTTTTGGCTCCTCATATTGTAGATGGATATCCTTTCGTGCAGCCTGCAATTTTGTTTCAATGATTACCTCTTCGGCAATTTCATTAAAATCCTGATCCATCTTATCAAGTTTGATCCGTCCTGTCTCCATCGCGGTAAGGTCAAGTATGTCATTGATTAGCTGATAAGCCCAATTTGCAGATTTTAGTAGAGATTTTGTGAAGGTACTAAGGTTTTCGGGGGCCTCCTCAAGGAGTTCGGCGATTAATTTAACATTTGTAATAGGACTGCGTAGATCATGGGATACGATTCCGACAAATTTTTGCATCTGCTTGTGGTTGCGCTGTGCTGTGCGTATTGAGTGGCTCATGTGGATTAAGGATTTGCATTTGAAGGAAATTATATCGGACGAACTCGGATAGACGAGAAAATCAATGATGGCCTCTTCAACATTCAGTTCAAAGGGGATCTTTGCATCATGGTTTACCAAGAATAGGATTGGCAGTGAATCCATTTTCTGAAAATATTGAAAAATGGATCGTATAGCACCGGCATACTTGTGGAAATCTTGGAGATCCAGGACGATAAGGTCAGGATCTGTGCTGTTAAAATGCTTGCTCCAAGGCTCAAGAGAGAAGATCATGGCCTTTTTTTGGAATAGTGAATAAAGCGTATCAATAATGGGATGGCTTTTGTTGTTCGTAAAAAAAATTATCTGTGTCATAGGTTGAATTTATAAAGTTATTATGACTGGTATTGATTGGATTTTTTTAATTCTTTATCTTATATTTGCCACTGCAATCGGTTTTCTATTCAGAGGTGCCGCTGAAAGGTCAATTGAAAACTTTTTTCTTTCAGGACGAAATTTTTCCTGGTTATTTCTGGGGGTCTCAATGGTGGCCACTACGTTTGCAGCAGATACTCCCTTGGTGGTAACCGGCCTGGTGCGCAAGCAAGGATTAGCTGGCAATTGGATCTGGTGGAATATGGCCATTGGCTGGGCTATTGCGGTGTTTTTTTACGCAAAATTGTGGCGCCGCAGCGAGATTGTAACAGATGCAGAGTTCTTATCTTTGCGCTACTCTGGACCCAACGTTCCGCTTTTACGCAGCTTTTATGCCCTTTACAATGGCTTTGTTATTAATATCATAGTTTCAAGCTGGGTAATTTTTGCCATGACAAAAATAGTCCAGGTGATTACCGGATGGCAGAGTCCGGCAACCATAGTCTTTATTCTCCTAATCATAGCCGCTTTCTATTCAGTAGCCAGTGGGTTTTATGCTGTTGTTGTTACTGACTTAGTTCAGCTCTTTTTGGCTCTCGCAGGATCTCTCGTGCTTGCTTATTTCAGCGTAGAAAAAGTTGGCGGTTTAGAACAGTTAAAAATTCAGTTAGAAAATCCTGCGATTCTTTCATTTTGGCCCGATTTTTCCGCTCATGGTGTTCTTTTCACTTTTATTGTATTTATTACCGTTCAATGGTGGGCGCAGCGGGAATCCAGTATGCCTGGTTATTTCGCCCAGAGGATGTTTGCCGCCCGAAATGCCGTGGATGCCAGAAGGGCAGCACTTTTTTTTAACTTTTTGCACTATGCGATTCGACCTTGGCCATGGATTCTGGGGGGTCTGGTGTCACTTGTCCTATACTCGCCGGATCTGTTACAGCAAAAACTTCCTTTTTTTAGCCCGGATGCACAAGGTGAGGCATCTTACGCACTATTAATCCAGGAGATACTGCCCCCAGGCTGGAAGGGGTTTGTTTTTATGTCATTGGCTGCTGCTTTTATGTCAACTATTGACACCCAGGCTAACTGGGGCGCTTCCTATATTATTCGTGATTTGATAGAGCCCTTTTACGCAAAACGAAAACTCTCTATTCCAATCAAAAAGCTAATTTTCTACTCACGTCTCTCTATGATTGGTATTGTTTTTTTGTCAGGTATGCTTTCTCTGTTCCTCAATTCGGTAGAATCTGCTTGGAAGTTTATTTTTGCATTCACTGCAGGAGTTGGGCCAGTTTATTTACTACGATGGTACTGGCGGCGGATCAATGTAGAAACAGAAATTGCTGCAATGGCCGCAGGCGGTATGATTACTATTGTCATGACCTTCTGGAATCCATTTCCAGAATCTATCGCCTATCCGGTCCAGCTTTTAACATCTGTTCTGGGATCAGCCCTGGTTTGGCTTCCCGTCGTTTTTTGGGGACGAAAGACAGATCAGGTGGTTCTTGATAATTTTTTTGCCAGGGTACACGGCGTCGCTCCTGCCTGTGTCGAGAAAAATGGCTTAAAGTTGCCCGATACTTTTTATCGTGAATCGGTCTTGTTTCGCTGGCTTCAGGTACTTTCCCTGCTTATCTCAATCGCTTTGACACTATTTGGTTTTCGTGAACTCTTTTTTGGCAGTTCTATCTGGGGGTGGTTGTCGATTGGATTTGCATCTCTCTTTCTGGCGTTATCATTTTTTGATAAAGAAGCTCTTTCGAAATAAAATCTGCTCTTGTAATTGTGATTCTGGAGATTATTTTTTGCCCTGGCAGGTAAAACAACAAAAACCATTGACAAGAAACCCTATCGTTTGAAGTTAGCTCTAAATTCTGTATAAAAATTTAGTTTAAAACATAATATGCTATTTACGATAAATAGCTGTCTGTTTGCCGGAGGGTAACAGGCATTGTGTCATATATGGATCCCATATTAATGAAAAACTTAAGAAATTTAAGAGGGTAAAAAATGAGTAGGGAACTTATAATTGGTATGGCTGGGTCTGGCGGAGACGGTGTTGTCGCAGCAGGAGAATCCTTAATCAATGCGGTTGCAATGTCCGGGTATCATGCGATCCAAACCAAAAGCTTTGGACCACAGATTCGCGGTGGTGAATCCTCCATGCGTATCCGTGTTTCTGTAGATGAGATTCTGAGTGCTGGCGAATATCTGGATGTTGCCATTGCGTTGGACTGGGAAGAGTTCATGAAATTTGGTGGCGAGCTGCAAACAGCAAAAGGCGCGATTATTATTTATGATAGCAAGTCAGGCATAGCCCCTGCTGATATACCCCTGAAGGATGCGCAACCTGGTCATGTTATTGCTGCTCCTATTGAAGATCTGGCTGTTGAGCACGCTCAAACAGCAAAAGCAAAGAATGTGGTTGTCCTTGGATTGCTTGCAGGCTGGTTTGGTATTGCCAATGATGCTTTAATTGCAGGAATTCGGAAAAAATTTTCGAAAAAAGCTAAGGAAGTCCTTGAAGGCAACGAAAAAGCATTTTTTGCTGGTGTAGAATACTCAAAGCAAAACCCCATACAAGATAAATCCAAAGTTCTGGATGCCCCAAAGTCCAATGCCGGGAAGAAAATGATTACTGATGGCAATGAGATTGCGGCTTCTGCTGCTTTGTTTGCCGGATGTGAATTTTATGGTGGATATCCGATTACGCCATCCTCTGAGGTTATGCATACCTTAAGCCGTGAAATCTGGTACTATGGCGGTTCATTGCTGCAGATGGAGGATGAGATCGCGGGACTTGGCGCTGCTATAGGTGCTAGCTTTGCAGGAAAAAAGGTATTTTCCGCCACTTCAGGCCCAGGAATGTCATTAAAATCTGAGATGATCGGTCTGGCTTCGATAGCGGAGTTACCAGTTGTTCTCTTTAATGTGCAGCGCGGTGGTCCATCTACTGGTATCCCAACCAAGAGTGAGCAATCTGACCTTTTTAACGCAGCGTTTTCGGCTCATGGGGATATTGTACGCCCTGTACTTGCGCCTGTCAATGTAAGAGACACCTTTCCCATTGTTGTTGAGGCATTCAATATTGCTGAACAGTATCAAACACCGGTTATTATTCTCTCTGACCAGGAGCTTTCACAGAGAAAAGATACCTTTGATCCAATTGATCTGAAACAGTTCAAATTCGTGGATCGCAAATTTGCGACCAAAGCAGATATGAATCCATACAACCGTTTTAAGTTTACCGCGGATGGTATCAGTCCTATCTCTTATGTAGGACAGGAGGGTGGAAACTATCTGGCCTCTGGAATCGAGCACAATGAGAAAGGTGGTCCTACTTCCAGTGGAGAGATTCACCACAAGATGAACGAGAAACGAATTGGTAAGCTGAATCCCTTAAAAGAGAGAGCAGATCTTTTTGAAATTCATGGCAATGAAAATGCAAAATTGGCTTTGATTAGCTGGGGATCGGTTTCCGGCGTGGTTAAAGAGGCCTACTTGCAGTTAAAATCCGAAGGGGTTGATGTCAAACTCATGATTCCAAGGCTTGTTTATCCAATCGCCGAAAAGGTATTCGAAAAATTCTTCAAGGGAGTGGATAAGGGTCTTATTGTTGAGCAGAGTCATATGGGACAACTGTACCATGTGCTGCGCGCCTTTGTAGATGTACCTGGTGGAATTAAAAAGTTTTGCAAAAGCGGATCGAATCCCATTGTACCTTCTGAGGTTATCAGAACACTTAAAGCTCTTTAATGTTGAGAGCCAGTTGTTATAATAAAGGAGTTTAGTTATGTCAGCAACTATAGAATTTACACCCAAAGATTTTAAGAGCAGCCTGAAACCAATTTGGTGCCCAGGTTGTGGTGACTTTGGTGTGGTAACTGCCATTTATAAAGCGTTGGCTGCCATTGGCCGTCCATCGCATGAAATCGCGTTTATCTCTGGAATAGGCTGCTCCAGTCGTATTCCAGGTTATACTACAGCCTATGGCTTTAATACGATCCATGGCCGCGCTCTGCCTATTGCCCAAGGTGTAAAAAGTGCGAATCCAGATCTGCTGGTTTTAGCTGCGGGTGGTGATGGTGATGGATTTTCTATCGGTGGTAACCATGTTGGTCATGCCATTCGTCGGAATATGGACATTACCTATATTGTTATGGATAACCAGATTTATGGATTAACCAAAGGCCAGTTGTCTCCGACATCAGATCAGGGTCGGGTTACTGTCTCTTCTCAGCATGGAAGTATGGAAACACCCGTAAATCCTCTTCGCTATGTTCTTGGTTACGGCTGTAAATTTGTCGCCCAGGGAACACCGGCAGATATGAATGGATTGGCCAAGATTATTGAAGAGGGCATTCGTTTTCCCGGATTTTCATTCATAAATGTGCAGTCTCCATGTGTAACCTATGGCCGTCCGCAGGATCAGGTTAAGGCTCAACGTGAAAAGATGCAATCTCTAGAAGAGCTTGGTCATGACCCTGCCAATCAGTTAAAGGCCTATGATTTGGCAGAAGATTATGGCAATAAGCTCTACACGGGAATTTTTTACAAGGATCCGAATCCAGGTACCTCTATGGATCGCCTGATCAAACAGCGAGTTCAAGAGCTGAATGGCAAAGGCGCGCCAAAATCTGATATCCTAAGTCGGTTTTTACCAAAATAAGGGTATTTGCTTAGAAACAACCATAAAAAAACCGCCTTAAGGCGGTTTTTTTTATGGAGAGACAAAGCGGAAGGGGACGTTTTTGATCGGATTTATCTTTAGCTTGGATTCATGATACAAACGCCATTAAAAGCGGATCCGGACTCAATTGTAATATCTTTGGTATGGATATCGCCATTGACGACACTCCGCGAAATAAGTTCAACTCTGTCCGAATTTTGGATATTACCTTCAAGTTTTCCGGATATTGTTACCTCTTTGGCCAGAATTTCTGCCCTTACATTGGCTTTATCGCCAATCCAAAGATGTCCTGTCGTTTCGATTCGTCCTTCAAAATCTCCATTGATTTGAAGAGATTCTTGAAATTTAAGTTGCCCTTTAAAAACGATATCCTCAGCAAGTACAGTCTCCATGCCTGGTTCGATTTTTCCTGTATATCCTTTGGCCATATCCGTGCTTTCCTTTTTCATCTGGCTGTTTGGATAAAGGGGTTACCTCTAGAAAAGAAAAAGGAATAACCCCTTTACTATTTTTTATAACTGAGGGGATAATGCCCCAATAGAGTCAATTGAAAATCATTTTTTGTTTTTTCAAAAAAAGTAAGCCCAGGTGATTCCTTATGGCAAGGAATCAAATTTGAAATCAGAAAAATGCTTGACCCATCTCACGAATCCAGGTACCTGCAATCCATTCTGAGTTTTCCAAGCGCATCATCAGCATTTGGTTCATCTTGGAATAATGAAAAAACCATCCTGGTCTGTTTACCGGAGAATGATTCATGAAAAGAACTTTTTACCCATTCGTATTCTTACTCGGATTGCTTTTATTGCCTGTGTCTAGCTGGGCTCAATTTGATGAGTCCTACTATGATATTGCAGGCATCAAAGGGGCATTTTACCTGCAATCCACGGAGTACAAGGATGCTCTCTACTCAACAGAGGGTATGGGTTATGGCGCTGGATTGTATTATGACAGGCAGATCAGTGGCCGGTTCGCAGCGGGATACCAGGCAGAGTATTTTCGTAGAGAAACTATCCTTAGCTATGACGAAGAATCCCCAAATCAACTGAACAGTGAAAAAGATAGGACCACAATAGAGGAGGTTTTTTACGCCTCTGTGTTGCTGAAATATTTTCCCGTTGGCGATTTTTGGATGGGAGTTGGTCCGCTTGGGTATTTTTATCATAAACCAGAGGGTATTCGTTCTGATGCTGGTATTGCTTTTGCTATTGGCTACAACTGGTGGCTCTCCTGGGGCAATAAAACAGATTTTGGGCAGACCTTCTATAAATTTTTTGTGTTATCCCCTGAAATTCGCATAGCTTACAATCTTTCCCATCGTAATTCCACAAGCCAGCAATTGGATATCATGTTTTATCTTGGGTTTGGTACACGCGCCTTCCGACCAGAATTTTATTAATTCTACCCAAATTACATGATTTCAACCTCCCTTTGTTGATCTATTAATATTAAGGAAAGTCCATTATGTGCGGTATAATCGGTTACATTGGCGACCAGGACTCAGTGCCAATATTGGTAAATGGCTTAACCAGGTTGGAATATAGAGGCTATGATTCAGCAGGAATAGCTTATCTTAGCGAAAATGATACGAACCAACTCAATATAATAAAAACCAAAGGAAAGGTTAGCGAGTTAGCCAAAAAGATCAAAAAAAAAGATAAGGGAACCATTGGCATAGGTCATACTCGATGGGCAACGCATGGTAGTCCGAATGATCAAAATGCTCATCCCCACTCCTCTCATGATGAGATTGCCATCGTGCACAACGGCATTATCGAAAATTTTCAAATCTTAAAGAAAAATCTACTTAAGCAGGGTTACATTTTTGAATCTGAAACGGATACAGAGGTCATCGTTCACTTGATTCATAAAAATCTAAATGGTAATCTGCTTAGCGCTGTTCGCAAAACATTAAAACAGTTACATGGTAGTTTTGCCCTGGCAATCATATCGCAAAGTGATCCACACTCTATGATAGTGACAGCCGTTGGGTCTCCGCTGGTAATTGGTCGAGGCGAGGGAGAGTTTTTTATTGCCTCGGATATTTCAGCCATTATCAACTATACCAAAGAGATCTACTATTTGAATGATGGTGATTTGATAGCTATCAATAGGGATGGTATCAGTTTGGAGGATCATTCCGGGAAAAAAGTTACCCCCGAATTTCAAAAAAAAGAGTTTGTTCTCGATGCCCTGGATAAAGGGGAATACCCTGATTTTATGCTAAAGGAAATTTATGAGCAAGCAAATACCGTTCGCGCCACACTAGAGGGGGGCGATATCCAGATAGCAGACGGTTTGATTAAATTTCATGAGTTAACCTCGATTGAGAGGCGGCTGCAGAAGGTGGAGCGCATTATTATTTCGGCCTGTGGTACATCATGGCATGCTGGTTTAATTGGAGAGTATTTGATAGAGGAGTTTTGCAATATATCTGTAGAAGTAGAGTACGCCTCTGAATTTCGGTACAGATCACCGATTATTGATGATAGGTCAATCATGATAGTGATTAGCCAATCCGGCGAAACAGCAGATACGATCGCGGCATTGCGCGAGGCAAAGTTAAAGGGCGCCACAGTCCTGGCGATTTGCAATGTACGCGGTTCAACTATCGACCGAGAGGCGGATGCTACAATTTACCTGAATGCGGGTATTGAGATTGGAGTAGCTTCAACGAAGGCGTTTACTTCGCAGGTGATGGCGCTATCAGCTTTTGCGCTCCACCTTGGTAGAATGCGATTTCTCTCTGTCGATCGAGGCAAGGAGATCCTTCAGCATTTAACCTCCCTGCCTTCTATTGTTAAGAAAACATTGAAAAAAACAGAGGGAATTATTCGGCCTATCGCCAGCCGTTTTCAAAATACTTTAAATTTTTTATATTTAGGTAGAGGTTACAATTTTCCCGTGGCATTAGAGGGAGCATTAAAGCTAAAAGAGATAAGTTATATCCATGCCGAAGGTTATCCAGCTGCTGAAATGAAGCACGGTCCGATAGCTTTGATTGATGAGAATATGCCAGTTGTTTTTATTGCCATCAAAGATCAGATTTATGAAAAGGTAATTAGTAATATTGAAGAGGTTAAGGCTCGGAAGGGGATTATAATTGCCATAGCCACAGAAGGGGATCAGCAAATTGAAAAATTGGCTGATTATACAATTTTTGTGCCAAAGGTTGTGGATTTTCTTTCGCCAATTATCAATGTAATTCCTCTGCAACTTCTTGCTTACCATATCGCCATCTTGCGTGGTTGCAATGTAGATCAACCTCGAAATCTTGCAAAGGCAGTTACTGTTGAATAGTGGCAATTCGTAGACAAATTTTTTTCTGTTTGCTTTTGTCCCTATTTTTTGCTCATTTCGGAAAGCTTGCCCTTTTCGCATTGGATTCTAATCGTACTCCATGGTCTCTGGATAAAGGCGTTTTATTTCCTTTGTATTCTCAGGAGAAGAGTTATCAGGGAAAATATATTTCAATGACATTGCGCTTGCAGGAGATGAAGGTCTTTGAGCAAGAGCTTCTGTTTTATGATGATTTTGGCCAGTTGTTGGTATTGGATGCCAGTGTTCTGTTTTACATGGCTCGACCTTTGCTTCTTTTCCGAAATCTTCGGCCTTCCGTTTTGTATCGGGTTAATTTTGTTTTTACGGGAAAGAATAGCCGGGGAGAAGCTACAGGCCAGTTGTATTATATAGAAAGAGATGCACATAATCGAATTCACTAGCCAGAGTGCGGGTATTTATATTCATATACCTTTCTGCATGCAAAAATGTTCCTATTGTGATTTCTATTCTCTGCCAGATAATCCGATATTACGGGAAAAATTTATTGATATATTGCTTCTTGAGATAGAATTTTGGTCATTTGCTTTCAATGGAAATAACTTTCAATTATATTTTCCGGCTGATACTTTGTATTTCGGTGGAGGAACTCCGAGTTTACTTGCACCGGATCAGATAGAGCGAATTTTAAAAGCCCTTCGAGATGCAAAACTACTAAAAGCTGATGCAAATATTGAAATTACCTTTGAAATCAATCCGGAAACAGTGAATTTTTCTTATCTAAGCAATCTTCGCTCTTTGGGGATTCATAAGATCAGTGTTGGTTTGCAATGCATGTCAGATCGGGGTTTACTCCAGTTGGGCAGACTTGGCTCGGCGCGCCAAAATCGCCAGGTTCTGGGATGGCTTCAAAAACTTGCCTTCCCCTGTGTGAGCGCTGATCTGCTATTTGGTCGGCCTGACCAGACATTCCAGGAACTGCGTGAAGACTTCAGAACAGTGCTCGAGCAGGGGGTATCTCACATCTCCTGCTATCAGTTGACGTTGGGAAAATCACATGAACTATTTCACACTCTGCCATCCAATGATGCACTGGCGGATATGTATGAGAAGATAGATAATTTTTTTTCAGAGCAAAATTGGCTTCATTACGAAATTTCTAACTACGCCAAGACAGAGGATTTGATTTCACAACATAATATGAAATATTGGACCGGGGTGCCTTATCTGGGGCTGGGGCCTGCCGCTCATTCTTATCTGCCGCCCTATAGGTTTTTTCTGCAGGAAAATGTGGCTCACTATTTAAGAACAGATTTTCAAAGAGAGGCTTTTCATGAAATCTATATAACCGAAAACCCCTCTGTAGGAGAGCAGATTATCGACTATTTTCTGGGAGTGCTGAGAATTCGAAGAGGTTTTTGTGAATATGACAATACTTACAACCTATTCAAAAACCTGCTTCGCCAAATCGACAGGATGGCAAGCTGGGATAAGCAGCTCCAGCATTGGATACAAATGGGATGGTTGCTGTATCGTGAAGGATGTTTTAGGGTAACTTTTTCGGGAATGTTGCAGAGCGATACCATGCTTGTAATCGTTGCCGAAAAGTTTTTAGACAATGCAACTGGTAAAAGGTCTTAAAACCGGCTGGTTTCACGCCAGCCGGTTTTACAAAAAAAGTTATCTGATCGGAAGCTGTGCTGCTGTCACAGCGGTCAGGTTGACAATTTCATCAACATCGGCATTTCGATGGAGAATGTTGAGATTGCCATTGACTCCGAGTAAAATTGGTCCAATGGTGTTAGCTACTCCCATTTTATGCAGTAAGCGGTAAACAGAGTTTGAAGCGGAAAGATTCGGGAAAATAAAGAGATTTGCCTTGGACTTTAAACGGGAGAATGGAAAAGCCCGTTTCATATAATCTGGATCTAAGGCAACATCAATCTGCATCTCTCCATCAACCTCTAACTCAGGATACATATTAGCCACAATATCAGCGGCTTTAGCCATTTTACTGCACTGCTCATCTTTGGAAACACCAAAGTTGGAGAAGGAGAGAAACGCCACTTTTGGTTCAAAGCCCATACTGCGCATTAGCTGGATTGAGGATTGAGCTATATGCACCAGCGTATTCACGTCTGGATTCACATTGACGGCAGTATCCGACAGAAAAAAAGTTTCAGTCTTTGTGGTCATGATCTGTATGGAAGAGATCTTTCCGTCTTTTTTAGCTGCGCCAAGAATCTCCATAGCATCGGTTAAAGGATTCTTAAATGGCGTATCAAGTCCGGTGATCATTCCATCCGCTTCACGGTTTTTTAGCAGCATCATACTCATGCGCACAGGATCCTGAAGCAAGAATTCTGCTCGAGGCATAGTCAGACCCTGCCTTTGTCTGATTTTATAGAGATTTTTAGCCATACGGCCGCGTAGGGTTTCATCCATGACATCGATGATCTCGGCTCTGGACAGATCAATTTCCAGGAGCTTTGCTTTATCGAGGATTCGTTGCTTATTGCCAACCAGGACTGGTTGGGCAATTTTTTCGCCAAGGATAGTCGAGATCGTCTGCAGAACTTTTGGGTGCTCAGCATCCGGGTAAAGAATTTTAGCCTGATTTTTCTGAGCCCGGTTCATGATACTATTCATAACAATAAAATTGCTATTGATCAGGGCTTTCAGCTTCTGGCGATACACCTCTACGTCCATGAGGGGTTCCAGTGCCACACCAGTCTCTGAGGCTGCTTTGGCAACAGCGGGAGCTACATGATACAAGACCCGTGGGTCAAATGGTTTTGGGATAATGTACTCCGGACCAAATCGGAAGCTAGTACCACCATAGGCTCGACTGACCTCTTCAGGAACCTCCATTTTGGCCAAATCGGCCAATGCTTTAACAGCGGCAAATTTCATCTCATCATTGATTTTTGTGGCACGGACATCCAAGGCACCGCGAAACATAAAGGGAAAGCAGAGTACATTGTTGATCTGATTGGGAAAATCCGATCGACCCGTGCCCATAATGATGTCTGGACGAACCGATTTGGCTACATCATAAGGTATTTCAGGATCAGGGTTGGCCTGAGCAAATAAAATAGCATTCGGAGCCATACTTTTTACCATTTCAGGGGTAACCATATCCTTTACAGAGACACCAATAAAGGCGTCAGCTCCATCCATGGCTTCTGCCAGCGTTCTTTTATTCGTCTCAATGGCAAATGCCTCTTTGTAAGGGTTCATTCCATCCGTGCGACCTTTATAAACAATGCCCTTACTATCTACTAGCAGTACATTTTCCTTTTTGGCTCCCAAGCGGACAATGAGGTTGGCAATGGCGATAGCAGCCGCGCCTGCTCCGGAAAAAACGATTTTGACTTGATCAATCTTTTTTTTCTGCAACTCTAAGGCGTTGATAAAACCAGCCGCTGTGATAATAGCTGTACCGTGCTGATCGTCATGAAATACAGGGATATTCATCCGTTTGCTAAGTGCTTCTTCAATATAGAAACAATCAGGAGCTTTGATATCTTCTAGATTGATACCGCCAAAAGTTGGCTCCAGGGAAGCAATGGTTTCAATGAGCTGATCATTATCTTTGGAGTTGATTTCAATATCAAAAACATCTACATTCGCGAAGCGTTTGAAAAGAACTCCCTTTCCTTCCATAACAGGTTTGCCAGCATCAGGTCCGATATCGCCCAATCCCAGAACAGCGGTTCCATTGGAGATTACCGCAACCAAGTTCCCTTTGTTGGTGTACTGATAGACGAAATTTTTATTTTTTTCGATTTCCTCACAGGGAGCGGCAACCCCAGGAGAATAGGCCAGCGATAGGTCGAGGGCAGTATCGCATGGTTTTGTTGGAATGACCTCGAGTTTCCCTGGTTTGCCGCCTTGCTTGTGGTATTCGAGGGCGCTTTTATACAATTTGGCTTTTTTTTCATTTGCATCCATGGCATTATCTTTCTTACTTTTGAAAATTTTTTTATCCCTTTTCATTGCTGAATCAGGTTTAAAAAGTTCGATTCGGTAGTATCCTATTGGCTACAACGGGATATTTAAAAAAAAATGAGATGTTCATTAATGTGGCTAATTTAGCAAAAATCCATTTAGCTCGTCAAGCTTAACTTGATTCCCTGCTGAGTTGTTTTTCAGAAAAGCAAATATTAGATTTTTTGAATATTCGGATATTTTCCCTTATTTCGCCCTTTCCAGTTTATGGGTGATCAGTGCATCACTCTAACCAATCGGCCAGGAAAAGGAATCAATAAAGGTAATCAAACCATCATATGAGAGGGGTTTACTAAAAAAATAACCCTGCACGGCATCACATTGCAACTCTTGCAGGATATGGATCTCTTCCAGGCTTTCCGCACCCTCGGCAATGGTAAATAGTTTCAGCTCTTTACTGAGATTGATAATTGTTTTGGTAACGATAGCGCTTTTTTTGTTGTATGTTAACTCACGAATAAAACTCCGATCAATTTTCAATGAGTTTGCGTGCAGATTGGAGATTTGGTATAAAGAAGAGTACCCTGTTCCAAAGTCGTCGATGCTGATATGGATTCCCATTTGTGCTATCTCTTGCATGCGTTCATGAACTTGATTGATGCTGCTCAGAGCAATACTTTCCGTAATTTCAAGATCTAGAAGGGATGGCGGAAAATTGGTCTCATTGATTATCGACTCCACTTGAGCAATAAATATGGAGTTTTCCAGTTGTAATCCCGAAACATTCACGGACATAGAGAGCCCGGGGTATTTGTCTATTATCGGTTTTCCCAGGATGCATGCCTGTTTTAGTACCCATCGGCCTACCTCCTGAATTAGGTTTAACTCTTCGAGAAGCGGGATAAAGATTGATGGCGAGATTATGTTGGATTCGCCATTTTCAAACCTTAATAAAACCTCAAATCCGATAATTTTTCGCTCCTTTAGGGAGACTTTGGGTTGAAAAGCCAGGGAAAAACCTCCCTCCTTTATCGCTTTGCGCAGGTGAATTTCAAGGTTTAATCTCTCCTTGGCTTTTTGATTCATCTCCTCTCTAAAAAATTGATAACTATTTTTTCCCCTCTGCTTCACATAATACATAGCACTATCTGCATTGCGTATTAAGGTTTCATAGTCAAGGCCATCATCAGGATAGATGCTTATACCAATACTCACGCTGCTCTGCAGGGTTTTGTTGAGTATGAATGCGGGTTCGCTGAGCTCTTGGATTATCTTTCTGGCAACTTTGATGGCATCTTCTGGTTTATGGATCAGGTCTAGAAGGATGATAAACTCATCGCCGCTGATTCTGGATACAATATCGCTGCGGTACAATATTTTTTGAATCCGTGAAGAAATTTCTCTTAAAAACTGATCTCCCGCGAAATGCCCCAGAGAGTCGTTGACCACCTTAAAATTATCTAAATCCAAAAATAGAATAGCAAATTTTTGATCCTGCTTGGCAGCTCCGTAGATCCGCTGTTCTACTCTCTCCTGCAAGAGAATTCGATTGGGTAGGTTGGTGAGAATATCGTAATAGGCAAGCTGGTTTATCCGCTTTTCTTTCTCCCGACGGTCTGTAACATCGTTTGAGATAGCGATGTAGTTGCTCAGGTTTCCAGTTTCATCCTTAACGGAAGTGATCGAGATTTCAGCAATATAGATGGATCCATTTTTCCTTCGATCCCGCACCTCGCCGAGCCAGTATCCCTTTTCATTGATTTCCTGCCACATCTGTGCATAAAAGGCAGTATCATGCCATCCTGATTTAAGAATGCGCGGTGTCTCCCCTAAGATCTCCTGCCGCGAGTAACCGGACAATTTGGTAAAGGCCTGGTTAACATCGGTAATCTTTAGGGTGTGATCCGTAATGACAATGGAGTCATGGATATTTTGAAAAACCATATAAGCAAGCTTGAGCTCTCGTTCGAATAAAATAGTTTCTGAGATATCTTTGACTGTACCTATCGAGGCAATGATCTCGCCATTTTCATCCTTCTCATGAACACAGGCCTCCTCGACATAGCGAACCTCCTGGTTTTTTGTGATGATCCTATGACGAATTTGATAATTGCTCTTCTGGGTCAAGGATTGAGAATAGGCATTGTGAACGGCCTCTCTATCTTCCGGGTGGATATAATGCAAGAAGGAGTGATAGGTCGGCTCAAACTCCTGTTTTTGTAAACCGAAAAGACGAAAGACCTCATCTGACCATTCAAGCTCATTTTTTTGGATATCCAGATACCAGTGACCAATTGAGGCAACTTGTTGAGCCTTTTTTAGCCGCTGAATCACTTTTTGAAAATTCTCTTCACCCTTTTTTTGGGCAGTAATATCCTGGCAGATTCCCAGATATCCAAAGAAGCGGTTTCGATGATCGAACAGAGGTCTTGACTGGCTCCAAACCCATGTTTCCATCCCCATTTTATGAAGAAATCTATGCTCCAAACCCCATTCGCTATTTTTTGCTAGATAGTAATTCCAGTTATTTTGCAACACTTCGAGATCATCCGGATGAATACTTTGGAGCCATCCTTTGCCCAAGGCGGCACTGGTGTCGATACCCGTAAATTCCAGCCATTTTTGATTTACAAAGCGGAAATTTCCCTGATGATCCGTAACAAAGAGTCCGGCTGGAGCCTCATTTAGCAGCTCTTTAGCGGAATAATGGGAGAAACATCGCTCTTCCGTCTCTTTGTTCTCCGGAAAGATCAGCCATAGGTGGTGCTCCTGCTCCGCGATGTCTTGTTTTGTAAGAAAAGCAGTATAGCTTTTTTGTTCAGAATAGAGTTGTTGAGCTCCACCACCAGGCTGAATCAGGGTATTATATTTGATGCTAATTTGCTCTCTGGCCACCGGCTGGAAAAAGTCTATAAAAGAGTTTGGTTCTAAAAGAGGAGCAGGAAGATCCAACGAATTGGGGGAGACGCTTTTGAGAATAGTTCCATCCTTATTGCAAATTACCAGAATACACTGCGGAATTTTTTCCAGAACATCACTCATTTTATTTTCCAATCCGATTTTGTCATATTTGAATATAAATACGTTTTCGAATTTGGCTTCACCCTATAGGATCAGCGCCATTGCAAATGATATACAATAGATTCGTGCCGATTTGTTAAAAGTTTCTTGCTTTTTCATGGCTATAGTGAGATATATTTTTCTGGGCTAATTCCAAGTTTCCTGCTCGCGATAAATGCGGCATACTTTGCAAATTTACCTCAGTCAGAATCGTTCTCTGGGGAAAACCAATTTTTTGGGATAAAGGATTGGGTTAACATGGCAACTGTACTAACCAACAGGAATCTTTACGGGATGGGAATAGGTCTGATTCTCTTCATGTTTGCCTTGTTGGCTGGTAATTCCGCTTTGGCTGAGGATCGATCTGAGGGTTCGATTGCAGCGCCAAGTGTCGATTTTTTTAATCCCAGGCGCGCTTTTATCTATAGCGCCGGCGTCGCGCACTCCTATCTTGCTGCGATGAACCAGGATGGAGAGAGCAACGCCTTTTCTACGGAAGGTTATACCTCTTACCAGATGTATGGGGGTCTTGAACAATTCTTCTGGAATGTGGCTGGTGTGCAAACCTCTCTGCGTCTGGGTCTTCAATATATGCAAAAAGGGTACCGTGTGCAAGGTTACACCGGATACCAGGATCTTGCCTTTCACCTGGGCGGAGCAGAATTATTGGCAGCATTGGCCTATGGTCAAATTGCAACCATTGGAGTGGGATTGTTCCGCTCTTATCTGGTGGCAGTCCAGGAAAAAAATACAGGCTATTCTAATGAGTATTTGTATCGGTTATTTTCCAGATGGGATCGGGGCCTTTCTGTAAAAGTGGCTCTGGGTTATCCATTGGCAGGTCACATTCTATTTGTTGAGTATGCTTATCACTACTCATTTTCAAAGGTCTATCAAACTATGCTGACCGATTACCGTAATATCGGCCATTTTTTATCCATTGGCTTGAAAAGGCTGGTGTTTTGATGAAACTGCTGCGTTTTTTGTTTTTTATCATTGTTCTCGCCCTCTGTTTGAACGGCTGTGTGGACGAGGAGGCGGATGCAGAGGATAGTTATGAAGAGGTTGTCAGCAGCACTATTACGGTCACTCCCATTCCCAATGAGGATGGCTATTGGCAGGGAGAGTTACTGCTTTTTGTGAGTGAGATGACCACAAATTTTCTCACAGGAACTACTTTTCCTGTGTATATGATTAAAAAAAATTATGCCAATGTTACGATTGTGGAATCCGTTGAAAAGAGGCAGAAGAGCGATAGCTCGTGGACTGGATATATCGTGCTGGATAGTTACGAGAGAACATCCACTTATGTGGATGGAGAGTGCCAGATTATACTGGACTACTATGGATCAGCGGATCGAATTACTCTTTCTGTTTTAGAATATAATGCGTACAGCTCAAAATTTTCGGCAAATAACCGTTCTTACTATTTTCATGTGGGCGCTAACCTTGGCTCCTTTGCCAGCACAATGGGTAGTGAATTTTCTGTCAGTATCGTTGAAAAAAGTATTTTACTGCCGGGCGCCTCAGGGAAGATAACACTGGTAAATCGGATTTCAGATCCACCGGATTTTTTTCCCCCCAATTTTGGGATTTTTGAATAACGAAATGTAAGTACTGCAGGGAAGGCCTTGATCATGAAAAATATTTTTTTTATTCTGCTCCTGAGCATATTTGTCATGGCATGCCAAGTTCCTGCACCTAATGTTGTGTGGGAGCAAAGAGTTGAGCAGGATACCCTTGGTTTGGGTGATCGCTTACCCTCTATCTCGTTGCATTCCAATGCGGGAACTAAACGACTGCCCGATGACTATCGGGGACTATGGCTGCTTCTTTATCTGTATGACCACGATTTTGATCCTGTAGCAGCGACAGATCTAGTATCTCTCAACTCCCACCTGATTCGCATACGCAATCTGGAGGGAGATGTATTGGCTATTGGCCGCGATCACCTTCCTGCGCATCTGCAATGGTTGCACTCTTTGCGGATGGATTTAAAAAATGGAATCAGCTTCCCCCTGGCTTCTGATGCGGGAACTCTCCTGCGCCGGCAATTAGGCCTGGAAAACAGCAGCGGAAAAAAGAGGGCGTATCGAGCGATTCTCTTGATAGATCCCCGTGGCGTGATTCGACAGATATCCTTTTTCCCCCGCGAGATTGGCCTTGGCGCAGTGGAGATTGTTCGCTCTTTGGAGGCGTTGCGTAAATCAGATGCGAGCCGTTTTTTGATGCCCGCAGATTGGCCTGTCAATGCACTGGTCAAGGATGCTGCATTGCAGCCGGTTCCTGATACACTACCTGCTGAAGGTAAAGCAGGTTATTCCAAAGGGTGTCCAGTTTGGTGGTTTTGCGCGAGAAAGTAAAAAGGATGAGTAAGAAAATTGTTCTGGTGGAAGATGACGCAGTCTCTGTGATGCTTCTGCAAAAAAATTTAAAATCATGGGGATACGTTCTTTCAGCAGTGTATGATACTGGCGAGGAGGCTGTTGCCCATATCCTGGATATCGCCCCTGATTTGCTTTTGATGGATATCCAGTTAAAAGGCGCGATGACAGGGGTGGAGGCAGTTATGCAAATCCACAGCCAAAGAAAAATACCAGTAATCTATGTTACCGCTTCTGAGGATCCCGAAACTCTGGAGAAAATCAGGCAAACAGAGTTTATCCAGATTATTTCCAAACCCTACCATCCGCAAAAAATTGAAGAGGCTCTCTTATCCTTTTTTTCGAGATAACAGCCAGAGGTACCAGAAATGAATTTCTTTCGTGAAATTGTGGAGAATATTGCACTGGTCATTGTCATGGCTTTGGTGTATAGTCTCATCTATCCACGTTTGCAAAGAAAGCAGAAGAGGTACCATTTTCTCGCGGGCGGTATTATTGCCGCTATCGCTGTCATTGGGATGATGGCGCCGGCAGTGTTCATGCCGGGAATTATCTTTGATGGCCGTTCCATTATTCTTCTGGTCTCAGGTTTTTTTTTGGGACCTTTCGCCACAGGAATAGCCTGGTTTGTCAGTTCAGTATACCGGGTATGGATTGGGGGCGGTGGCATGATTCCCGGTTTGCTGGTGATTTCTACTGCCTCCCTGGTTGGGGTCATTGGCTTTTACTGGAAAGCAGAACTCTCAGCCAGAAAAAGGTACTATCTTATTTTTTTCCTCTCCTACCTTGTTCATATTCTAATGGTTCTCGAGATGTTTGCGATGCCTGCCGAAGTCCGTTTTTTTGTCGTTCAGAACATCAGTTTGCCTGTTTTGCTAGTGTATCCGCCGGCTACCTTTTTTATCTCCTGGTATTTGATGAAGCAGGAGGAGAGGGCTGATCATCTACTCCAGTTAAAAAACAACGAAAGCAGATTGCAAGGAATACTAGCAAATATGCCGATGATGCTTGATGCTTTTGATGGCTCCAATCGCATCCTGGCCTGGAATAAGGAGTGCGAAAAGGTCACAGGCTACACCCAGACAGAAGCGCAAAGCCCTGCCTTCATGGAGCAAATCTACCCAGATCCAGAGTACCTCTCCTTTGTTTACCGTACCTTAAAGGAGCAGCATGGCGATTTTTTTGATATGGAGTTTACGTTGCGAGCCAAAAACGGTGAGCTTAAAACAGTTTCCTGGTCTAATATATCTCGCTCCTTCCCTGTGCAGGGGTGGGCAACCTGGGCGATTGGTATGGATGTCACAAAAAGGAAAGCTACGGAACTAAAATTGCGGCAGACATTGGAAGAGAAGCAGGTATTATTAAAAGAGATTCATCATCGCGTAAAAAATAATATGCAAACCATAGCAAGTATGATCAACCTGCAGATCCATTCTTGTTCCAATGACCAAGCAACGGAATATCTTCAGGCGGCATCTGACCGAATTATGGCCATGGGTTTGCTGCATAAGACACTTTACCAATCTGAAGAGTTAAATCGGGTCAATTTGGCTTCCTTTGTTTCATTATTGGTGGATGCAATGAAGCAAACCTACCTAAAAGATCATAGAATCCTAGTTAGCGTAGACGTTGAAGATATTTTTATCGATCTAGATACGGGTATTCCTCTTGGATTGATCATGAATGAACTATTTTCAAACTCATTAAAGCACGCCTTTCACCCACAGAGATCAGGCCACATTTACTTTCGTTCCCTTCCTACCTCGCAGGGCCGGTATTTGCTGGAGATCGAAGATGACGGTATTGGATTATCCCAAACGGGCCACCATGAACAAGATGGAAAATTAGGTTTGCAGTTGGTTCAAAATCTGGTGAAGCAGATTCGCGGCACAATGGAGATGGATTTGCTCTCAGGAACCAAGGTTCGCATCGAATTTCCTGTTCCGCAATCGGAAAACATCATGGAGATGTGACGCTCTGAGCGCAGCGAAAGCCGAAATGGTGATAGGGCTTATTCAGGGCAAAATGAGGACGTCGATTATGACCAAGGGCGTAGCTGCCTGGCCACCACCATGAACCCCCGCGTACAACCTTTTTCACATGACCTGGACAGTTTAGGGCGCCTTGGCAGGGTCCTTTTGGATCTTTGCCCTGGCAATCCGCACCGCAGGCTTTATAGGATGGACTATACCAGTCATGAACCCACTCCCAGGAGTTTCCGGCTATATCATACAAACCGTAGCGGAAAGATGGTTTGGAACCTACATTCCAAGTAATACCTGTACCGCAGCCTCGCTTCCCTTTTTCCAGGATGATCGAATTTTTACAGGTGGCAGGGTCATTACCCCAAGGAAAGAGCTCTCCTTTTTCACCCCGGGCAGCTTTTTCCCACTCCGCTTCGCTAGGCAATCGCTTGCCGCGCCATTTGCAGTAGTCGAAGGCATGGTACCAGTTCAATCCCATTTTGGGACGTTGCGGCAGTCTGTAACCGCCACCGTAGTTTGTGCGCGCATTTTTGCAACCGCCAGCTTTTACGCACTCTTCGTATTGAGAGTAGGTTACTTCATATTTGTCCATAAGAAAGGTGCTTAGAGTGACGGTGGATTGAGGGCTTTCGTCATACGACTTTCTTCTGCTATCCTCGTCAATGGTAAGACGGTTGCTTCCCCTGATAAACGGCCCTCCAGGTATGCAGGCCATATCCCCAGGTACGGAAATAGCGCTGCATGGAACAAACTCTTCGTTCGCAGACCTTGAGATCAGATGGGATGCGAAAACCAGAGTAGCGCCTGCCAGGAAAAGATGTTTAAATCTCATACTATTTACCTTTTGACAGGCTTAGGTTGGGGTTTCTTTTTTCCAAACCAGTAATTCAACTCTCCTGTATATTTGCTGAAACCTAATTTCAGATCAACAGCGGAGTATTTTAAGAATTCTATAACGCTCGTTTTTTCTGGTTTTTCAAAGGCAGAAGCCATACTTTGTAGGGGCATCACGTTGTAATGAAAACCACGATCATTGGAATGGTGTGATTCTGGCGCCCAGGGGTAGATCCATTTGAAAATGGAAACTGTCCGAATTACCTGTGAACTCTGATCGATTGGCATAGATTTGATGCTGTTCTGAAAATTGGCGCGGTAGGGTCGGAAGGGAAAATACTCCTCCGCGTTGGAGAAATAGAGAACCCGGATTTTGATGCCCATATCTTGAGCGGTTTTGGCGATAGTTTGAAAGGTTGTCGGGCCGTTGAGATCTCCGCCCAGGGCGCGGATTCTTCCCTGTAGCGCAAGTTTTCGCATATACTGGTAAAGTGATTCATCTGTGAGCCAGGTGTGATACTTGACTCTTTTTGTGACGCTCTGGATAACCCTCTGGCGGTTGAGGAAAAATGGTCTTGCTTTGTACCATGTTCCCAGGATAAATTGAGACTGGTATGGAGGTAATGCCTTAAATTCTTCTTTTAAGATTTGCATTGCCTTGACCCTGTTCTGCCATTGCCATAGATCAATAAATTCTTTTGGGTTTTCAGCCTTTTTGAGAAAGGTGATGTGGATTTTATTAACAGCAACAACAATGCGGGTAAAATCCATTAACCAGACCCATTCTGCTTTTGCCCATGCCGCAAGGGTAAAGTTTTGCGTTGAGCCAACACCGACATAGCCGCCGCCGACATTTTCAATATGTTTTTGAAATATATCAAGTCTGTCTTCGTTGGAAATGGTTGTACCGCCGTAGTCCCATTTGGTTGGCTTAAGATTTTCTTCAGCGCTTTTTTGGAACAAAGAAAGTTTTTTTTGAAATTCTTCCTGGTCTTTTATTTCGAGGTTAGGAAAATTTTTTTCCTGAGCGGTTGCTGGCTGGATAAAAAGTAATCCGGCCAGGAAAAAAAAGAGGCTTAATTTTTTTATCATACGTAACTCCGGGGATCCGAATATTTTTATATATAAAATTATTGCTGAAATCATCTGGTTTTTTTCGTGGCATCTCCCAGGAAGCGCTATCCTATTGGGAGAAAATACCAGTACATGAGAATAGGAAAAAATGCGCAAGGACAATTAGTGAATTCATCCGACGGGAAAGCAAATTTGTTGCGCTGCTTTTTTTGTTGCATTTTACGCCATAGAAATGGGAAAAATCTATAGCGAATTAGGAATTCCATATTCTGGTATATAACTGCTGAATTTTACGCTTGAGCGAAATTCGGCATGCTTCGTTCCTTGCAAACCTTTCCAATGCTTTTGCGGGGGTAGATTTGTTTTGCTGCGGCGATGCCATGAGGAAAACCATTATTTTCCGGTATAGATTTTTAGTGAGGCCAATTTTATGATGCAGAAGCAGGGACATGTTCCCTTTTTATTAAGACTTCCTGTGCGCATAAGCTATATAACCTTCGTGCTGCTTTTTTTAGGTTTTGGCATTACCATAGGTTTCTTCTTTTTCCGCCAAAACAATACCATCCTCCAGAGCAAAGAGCGGGCGATCCAGCAGGAAGCGGACATTCTGTATACGGCAATTAAAAACAATATGCTGGCCGGCGAGGCGCCAATTGCAATGAACCTGTTTCGAGATTTTACACGGGGTAATTTTGCCTCAGATATCTCTCTTTTTCGACGCGACCAGGTTCCGGCTTTTTCCGATAACGAGACCATTCTGACGGTAAATCGGAATATTCGAAGGGCGAAATTTGAAGCGCGGGACAACCCGGCAAAGAAAGCTCCTGTGGCTGATGCGAATATTGGCAATGCCGCAAAGGAGAGCCGCGATATCCTGTTGCGGAAGACCGAGGAGGCGCCGCGCTACCTTTTTGTTTATAAACCTCTGGTGAATCAGCCGCGATGTTCCGCCTGTCACGGTACGGATCATGCTATTCGAGGAGTGATTCGCATTGCTGCGCCAGTGGATGACATTTTCGCTGATATGCGCCAGAATACCATCATTTCTGTGGCTATCTACATCGGGATTGTGGTACTTCTCGCTTTTGCTTTGCTTGTTTTTATACGCAGGGTCGTCATCTTGCGGGTTTTGACAATAGGCGAGGTGGTTCATGACGTGGGCCAGGGCAACTTTGATGCGAAATTAATGGTCAAGTCAAGAGACGAGATAGGCAACCTTTCGAATCAGATTAACCAGATGACTGAAGGTCTGCGCGAAAGGTTTAACCTGGTAAAATTTGTTTCCAAATCCACTCTGGCACATGTTAAATCACGCAACGAGGTTGTGCTGGGAGGAATACGAAAAAAATTAACTGTTTTGTTTACAGATGTGCGTGGCTTTACAGATTACAGTGAAAGCCACGATCCAGAAGAGGTGATCAATCAATTAAATACGATAATGAATATCCAGGCGGAGAAAGTCCATGAATTTCAGGGAGATATCGATAAATATGTCGGCGATGAGATGATGGCTGTGTTCGAGGGTGAACGCATGGTCAGTCGCGCTGTGCATGCCGCAGTAAAGATTATGGCAAAAATGAAGGCTTACAATAGCAACTCGCCAGAGCCGCTGCAGATTGGTTGCGGCATCAATACCGGAGAGATGATCTCGGGCAATATGGGTTCGCGGGAGCGGGCAGACCATACCGTTATTGGTGACGCTGTAAATATTGGAGCCCGTTTATGCTCGATGGCGAATGCCAATGTGATACTTCTATCCGAGGAGAGTTACCGTGAGGTTGCTTCTGAGGTCGAGGTGAAAGAGCATGGAGCAGTTCAATTAAAGGGAAAGAAAAAGACAATTCAGGTTTACGCTATCAGGAGGTTATTGCGATGAAAAAAAGATTTCTGTTTTTATTGGTTTCATCTATGATAGCCATTTTTATAGGCACTGGATGCCAGAGACAGACAGAGGAGTTGTTGTCGAAAAATGAGATTCAGGATTTCTTAAAATGGAAACTTTTAACCCCTGATGGAGTGGATATCGAAGTACCAGGACATGGAAAGAAGATTCGATATATCTATGCTAACCAGGTCTCATTTCAAAAAACAGGAGGAACAAAAGGCGACTCTTATGAGGCACCTCAGGGCGCTATCCTGGTCAAGGCTGTTTATTCGGATCGTAATGCGTCTGGCAAGGAAAAGCCAAGCTTAACTATTATGAAAAAAAACAGCAACCATGTACTATCGCAAAAGGGGTGGCTTTACTTTACCATGATGCCAGGTGAAAAGCCTTTGCTTGTACAGGGACGGAAATGCATAGGGTGCCATGAGGCTGCAAATGAGAAACACCCCTATTTTGACAGAAATGTGAACGACTCTTTTCGTGACTATCTATTCGTTCCTATGCATCAATATGTCCAGCGTTGATTGCCGTAGGCGCTTCAAGAGAGCCGAAAAACCATGTGAAAGAGGATTGTGATCTCCTCTTCGGGCAGGGGTTCGGGAAATGCCCGAAACGGCAGCGCCCTGCGAACGGCCGCTGTGGCCTCTTTGTTAAAACCGGAAAAGCGGCTGGGTCGGACTATCTCCAATTTTTTTATTCGGCCGCTTCGCTCCAGGGTTAATTGAACCGTAACTTTATCCTCTTTGTTAAACCGCTTTTCATATTCGGGATAGCGTTTCACCCTTTCAATTTGTGCCACTAGCTCTTGCAAGTAGAGCATTTTTAAGGATTGAACATCTGCTGCGGAACTATCGTTTTCCTGAGATGTTGTTTTTTGGCTTTTCGTTTGCGGGGAGACTGGCTTTGCCGGTGGTACCAGAAAATTTTTCATCTCGATGGTGTGGCGTTGTTTTACTTTTGGCATGGTTGTGCTGCTGAAATTGGCCATGAGCAGAAACGACGAGAGGATCGAGATAAAGACGAGAAACGGAAAAAATAATTTTCCCTCAAGGGCATATTTGATAAACTTCATGAAATGCCTCTTCGGTTACTTGCCATGCTCGATAGAAAAGGAAGCGGCTCCTGATTGTTTCGCCAGATCCATGAGTGTAACAAATATTTTGAAAGGTATATCCTGATCTCCTCGGAACAAAATGTCTGTTTTATTTTTAGCCAGCATCTCAGAGCGTAGAGCAGCCTGGTAATTTTCCAGAGTAACCAGCTTTTCATTGATGGCAATTGAGCCATCCTTTGTCGCTGATACCACGATCTCCATTTTTTTTAGCTTATCTTCTGTCTGCGCTTTCGGTAAACTGAGCTGTAGGATTGGTTTGATGAAGTCAGTGCTAATCAAAAAAAAGATCAGAAGCAGAAAGACGATATCAATCAGAGGCGCAACGGAGATTGGCTGCATTGCTATTTTTTTTCTTTGAATGGCCATTTTTATTTCTCTTGATTGGCTTGTTGTAGGTAAAATTTTTCACTGAGATGCTGGATTGTAAAATTCATATACTCCACTTTTCGAGCTGAAAGTCTTTCAAAAAAATCAAACGCCACATAAGCCGGTACAGCAACTATCAAGCCAAAGGCGGTTGTCAACATCGCTTCGTAGATACCACCGGCAAGTTGGTTGATGTCCACGGCGCCGCCAATAGCGGAGATTTTTTGAAATGCCTTGATCAGGCCGGTAACTGTACCCAGAAGGCCTATCAGGGGGACAATGTTAGCAATTGTCGCGAGGATGCGAATATACTGATCCATTTGTGTAATCAGTTTTGTGGAATGACGCTGGATTGCCTCTTCGCGGCTGGCTGTGGGGTGGTGAATGTATTGCAGATAGTCCTTACCTATCTTATAAAACGGGCTGTTTATGTAGAAAAAATTTTTTAATTTCCAGATAAGAGAAGAGAGTTTGTCCCCTCCCTGGTTCTTTGGAAATGCTAATAGAACTTCACTCAGGTTCTTACTGTTTTGAATGGTCTTGACAAGATGTTTCTCGAAGGTAGCAAAAGGATAGGCGATCATGGAAAAATAGATAGACCGCTCGAAAATAATGACAACCTCGAGTAAAAGTCCGATAAAAATAAACCACATTAATTCTCCACCCTTATAAAAAAGGTCAATGATGTCCATGGATAATCCTTTCTAAATGAAAAATATTGTTATTGATTTTGTTTTAGTTTATCAAAAAATTTTTCTGGCGACCCGCTGAAAAAAAGCCTTTTGTTATGATAAAAAAATATAGCCGGCGTAAATATTCCATTGTGCAGAGCTTCTCGATGCAACTTTTGAAACATTTTAGATGCTGGATTGCCAGGATGCATTAGGTCAATTTCCCTTATTTTGAAAGATGGGTATATTTTTGTTAGGTCTAGCAACTGCTTTCGATATTGGCTACAGCTTGAGCACCAGGGTGCGGTAAAAAAAATCAAGGTATCGCTCTTTTCAACGAGAATGGTATCTATGGAAAAGGAACCTCCTTTTGTGATGAGAAGATAGGGTTTGGTTACAAAGCGGAGAAAATCGGGTTGGACTAAGAAAAAAGATTCCACCTCTTCCGGCATTCTTTCTCTGAGAATCTGAAAGTCTGAAGCAATCTGATTGTACACCCTTTCATGGAAACGGAATTGTGAATTCAATGTCATCGCTAAAAGGGGCTTAGCCAACAGCCAGGACTCCCTTTGTCTGTTTTTAAGTAGTGCTAATACCTTACGCATATTGTCCCTGCACTCGATCTCATTGTAGCCGTAGAGCAAATGATGATATACTGCGAGTTGGAAGATTATGATTAAAGTAAGTGAAATTTTCATAACAACAGTTTTGCCTGTATATAATAGAATAATTTTTATTTTGCCTGGCATTTGTCGCCAGAAATTCTTTATTTCGAAAAGCATTGCTTCCATTTGAAGGTACTGTCTATTTAGCATGGTAAAAATACAAGCCAAATTTGATACTGGGTATCAATTTAGTTTAAAAAACAAATTTTATGTTGACGTTGTTTTTATGTTTTGAGAATTAATCTCATTATTATTTTTAGGAGTAGCAGAATGAACTTTTTGGTATACAGTGCAAAAGCGCGCTATTTTTTGTTTATGCTGTCTTTGTTTTTTATGGGATGGTCGGATCTCATTGCTCAGGAGGAAAAAAGGCCGAAATCGGCAATCGATCTAACGAGGGGCGACCAGACAAAATCTGAAGAGTTTGATATTGTCATCACCGGTACGAAAAAGGAGATGATCTACAAGGAAGCGCCTGTGGCTACCAGGGTTGTCAGTAAAAAGCAGATGGAAAGTCGGGGGGATACAAATCTCTATCAGGCTTTGCGGGCAACCACAGGTGTTGTACCGCAGAATAACTGCCAGAATTGTAACTTTGATGGGGTTAGGTTAAATGGGTTGGATTCCAAGTACAACCAAATCCTAATCAACGGCATTCCCCTGGTGAGCCCTTTGGCAGAGGTGTACTTTTACGCTTCCTTTCCAGAGGTGCTAATTAACCGTGTGGAGGTGGTTAAGGGAGGTGGATCAGCGCTCTATGGGGGTGGCGCTGTTGGTGGAGTGATAAATATATTGATGACAAAACCTAAGGCCAATCAGGCGGAAATTGGATATCAGCACTCCTATATTAATGGAGAAACTCCTGATGGATACGCTCATTTTCTCTCTTCACGAGTTTCGGAAGATGGCTCTAAGGGGCTTTCCACCTTCGGGTCAATAACGTATGCCAAGCCGTATGACCATAATGGCGATGGCTTTTCCGAGATCTCCCAAAAAAGGGGAGCCTCTGTAGGAGCTGCCGGCTATGTATCACCTTTTGACAATGCAGAGTTAACCTATATGTTGCTGTATAACCGAGATGACCGGAATGGTGGTAATGCATTTAATAAGGAGCAGATGCAGGCAGGTGTTCGCGAAGGGGTTTCCGCCGATTTTTATCTTGGTCTCGTCAAGTGGGATCAGCGCTTTAGCGAGAGATTTGCCTACTCAATTTATAGCTCGGCTTCGTATGTGGAGAGGAGAGCCTATTACGGTGCCAATGAAGAGTATGACCTGAATGCAGGCGGACTGGACGCCAATAATCCAGCCCGCTGGGGGAGTGGTGATACATTTATAAAGGGATACAGTCGTACAGAGAACCCTCTCTCCGTGAATGGTTTGGATTTGACTTTTACGATGGTGAAGGGTCATGAAATATTGGTCGGTGCCTCCTATTTGTATGAAAAGCTGGATGATAAAATTACCGGGACTGGCGTCAGAAATCTATCCGAGTACGCTGATTTCGGGGCCTATGTTCAGTATGACGGAAGGTTCTTTAAGATTTTGCAGTTGGTTGTAGGTCTGCGCGTGGATCAGCACAGCGAGATCGAAGACCTGATTGTCAGCCCCAGAGCCAATTTGCTGGTGCACATTCTAGATAATTTACAGTGGCGCCTGGCATACACAACAGGTTTTTCACCGCCAAGAATCTTTGTTGAGGACTTCCATTTAACTGTTATAGATGGCGATGCGCAGCATATTCAGAACATAAACGGTCTGAAAGCAGAGACATCCCGTTCTTACAGTTCATCGCTCTCCTGGCAAATTCGCGCGCTCGGTTTGAATGTCGATATCGCTCCAGGCTTTTTTTACACCCAGCTAAAGGATGCCTTTACCCTGGAAAAGGATGACCCCACATCGGATATCTATATGAGAAAAAACTCTGAAGGTGCGACAGTGATAGGAGGAGAGTTGGATATTCGACTGCGTAAAAAAAACCTGGATCTTTCTCTTGGCTTTTCGATGCAAAAGTCAGCCTTTGATAAGGCTCAGACTGTTCTGGGTGATGATGGCAGCGGTCAACCTGTATTGGAAAAACAGATGCTGCGCGCGCCTAAAGCCACGGGAAATCTGGCAGTTATGTACGATTTGCACCCATTTTCCGTTTCTACAGATCTAATCGTTTATGGATCTATGAAGACAGTGCACGAAACCCCTGCGGATGGATCGAATCCCGGAATCAAGACAACTCCTGTTTTTTATGAGTGGGGACTACGGTTTGCTGTAGAGTTTTACCATTCTGGGTCGAACCAGTGGGAGATCTTTGCCGGCGTAAAAAATATTCTGAACCAGTTCCAGGATGATCTGGATAAAGGTTATGGTCGTGATGCGGGATATGTGTATGGACCTTCTCTGCCGCGCACCATTTATGTTGGTCTAAAAGGAAAGCTGTAACATATTTTTCTCTCCCTATACTGCAAAGAAAATGGTTTTACCATTTTCTGGAGCTTCGATATTACTCAGCACAAGCTTCATTATCCTTATAGATTGGTACTCCCTTGGCGTAGCGTCTTCGTATCGCTTCCGAAATATAAAATAAAAAAAGGAAGCGATG
>DYNZ01000001.1:168652-191510 GCA_020720805.1 Leptospira biflexa
TGGCGTAGCGTCTTCGTATCGCTTCCGAAATATAAAATAAAAAAAGGAAGCGATGCCTTTGGGAAAACCACTTTCTGTTTGGTATTAACTCATCGCCTGCGCGAGTAGTCTATGATTCGTGCAGGCATATTTTTCAATCTCTCTGGTTCACTATGATGTGATGATTCACACATAGAGAAACCGCTTTATTTTTTGCGTAGCTGTTTTCTCAAACGGCTCTTCCTGCCATATGATCTCATGTATCCGCGAGAATTTGCTGATCTGCTGATTGGTATATTGGTGGAGTTCGCGGGACAGATCCTGTATTAAAAGCAATATCTGATCCCTCGTTAGATCTATTTGATGCGAAAGCGGTTTTTTTAATTCTTCCAGGTTAAAGTGAACCAGAGCAATCAAACGGCCACCTCTCTCCAGAACAAGAGATTCTAAGACATAACGAAAGTTGTTGATAACAGATTCTATCTCTTCCGGGTAGATGTTTTCTCCTCCTGGACCGAGAATCATATTTTTCAGTCGTCCCCGGATAGCGAGATTGCCTCGACTGTCGATGATACCAAGATCACCGCTTTGGAACCACCCATCCTCACTAAAGGCATTTTTGGTTAATTCTGGCTCCTTATAGTACCCCATCATCACATTCGCCCCTTTGATCTGGATCTCTCCCTCACCGCTAAGGGGGTCGGCCTGGTGAATTCTGACCTGAACACCTGGCAATATGGGACCAACAGCCTGATAGCGGGTATTGCGTGGATTGGATCCGGCCACAAGCGGCGCAGTCTCTGTCAGGCCGTAACCGATAGCATAAGGAAAAGCGGCATCCCGTAAAAACAATTCAACGTTTCTATCAAGCTTAGCACCGCCTATTCCCAAAAAGCGCAATTGGCCACCGAATGATTTCTTTAATTTTACACCGGCCAGACGGTGCAGGATTCTCTGCGTAAACCTGATGCGATAGAGGGAGGCCATCACACCTTTTTGAAAGCGTGGTAATACCTGCTGCCGATAGATTTTTTCAATAACCAGTGGGACGGAGAGGATAACAGTTGGTTTAACCTCCTGCATGGCTCGCAGCAGAATCGAAGGAGAGGGAATTTTATCAAGATAGTGAATCGATGCTCCATGAAAAAGTGGCAATAAAAAACCTATGGTATTTTCATAGGTATGGGATAAGGGCAGGATGGATAGAAACCGGTCCGCAGAAGAGAGCTTTTCCACCGTGGCAGCCTGAATGACATCAAAGCAAAGGTTACGATGACTGAGCATTACCCCTTTGGATTTGCCGGTGGTGCCGGATGTGTAGATAATCGCCGCCAGCTCCTCTTCCCTGGGGGCGTAGGGTTGTTTTGGCTCGCCTAGAATGTTCTGCGGATTTGATCCTTCCACTTCAAAAAGTTCGATAGAAATGATTTGCATTGAAGATTGTTCTAATGGTGTAATTTTTTTTCGCAAGGAGCGGCTGATAAAGATTGCCTTGCTTTCACTGTGCTCCAAAATATTTTTAATTTCTATTTCAGAAAAATCGGGTAATAAGGGTACGGCTACCGCGCCCATACCTGTGATGGCAAGGTAAGCAATTCCCCATTCTGGCATATTTTGGGAGAGAATGGCAATGCGATCGCCCTGACAAATTCCCCAGGATTGCATTTTTTTCTGCAGTTCTATCATTCTACTCTGCATTTGCCTGTAGGTAATGGCTGTCTGTCCGATAAAAGAGAGCGCGGGCTTCGAGCCATAGAGAGAAAAATTTTGATGTAGTAGTTCAGGTAGCGTAGAGGGCATTTTAAGGTTTCCTGCTTCGAAGATATGGGACTGAGCCATGATCAGATGGCTGAGAATGTTTTTCTTATAAGAAAAAGATGTTCGCTAAAAGTTGCATTTTTAAATTGCTCTCTACTCAAAAGGGATTTTTTTTTATCGAATTTGTCCGGTAATAGCTGTTTTAAAATCGAGATCAAGAATCGAAAAGGAAGCAAGAGCGCAATTGAGAGGATTACCAAGGATTTCAATTTGCGGAGATCCAGTTGCTTGTTTGCCTCGACTCAGATATATTGAAAGAGAACCCTCCCAAAGAGGGGTTCAGAAGGATAAAGTGGTGGCCGTTTCAGTAGAAGCTCAGTGGATTTGGATCGCCATCAGCGGTGCGCTGGCTTTTGCGTATGTGGTGATCGTTTCTTTTCGTAAAGTGAAATCCCTTTTTTTCAGGAAGAACTCAAATGCGATTTCTGCTGTCAATCCTGACGCTGAAGGGTGCTCCGTCTCTACCTATGAGGCAGCGACCTGCCCCTCCTGTTTGCATCGTGGTAGCTGTGTTGTCATGTCTCAGCCTAATGTGCGATCCTCTCGTCCGGGCAAACCAGATGGAGGTATTTAAGCAGTTCATCGGCTAGAATCTCCAGCCCGATTTGTGAAGGTATGATTGTATGCAGGGCTTCTAGAAGGGCCAGCAGCTCCTGTCCCGTCAGGCGAAACTGGTTGGCTAAAAATTGTAAAGAATCCTGAAGGTTGCGCCATTCTTTTTCTGAACGTTGTTGATTGAGGACATTGTTCTGGTAAAACGAGCTATCTTCCCAGGTAACTTCAAATGAGCAGAGAGGAAAACCACGCTGCTGATGGCGCCATCTCCAGAGAAAGCCAAGGCTAAACCATGTTCGTATGCTTTCTAGCTGTCTCTGGGTATCTTTGTTTTTGCTCCGTGCGCAGCTTTGATAGATAGAGAGCAAAATTTTAAGCAGGCGATAATCGGCAATCGCGGCTCCATAGTCCAGGGGATCAGAGAATATTTTGTCAAGAAATTTTATGGACTTTATCGGCAATGATTGTTTGCCAGGGCAATTATACTCCGCGCAGATCGATTTTCCATAAAAGGAGAGGTCGCGCAGATCCAGTGTTTCGAGATGACCCCAGAGATCTGGATGCAGAAGGCAGCCAATCCGGTTGTTCGGCAGATATCCGAGAAAAGGGCAGATGTGGATATCAGGGCGGTTCAAAGCATTCTTACTTTCTCGAAGACTCTGCTCTTTGGCATATTGAAAAAGGCCGCTTCTGCGGGGATTGGAAAAATTGGCGGTAATGGTCGCCATTTGGGCGGTTCGGTTGAGGAGGATTTCCCCTATCTTAATTTTGTAATCCTCCCAGGGGAGATCCCCCTGGCTAAAATTCCAGAGTCCGCAGCAGGAGCCGCAGCTATGCAGGTGATTTTGACAAAGGGAAGGGGCTCTATTTTTTTGCATCTTTTCTTCTGGTTTGGTCTTTAGATCAGTCGATAATGTTCATTGTAGTACCCATTCCGGAGAGATAAGGGCATTCTGGCGCCGGATGCAAGTTTTTTTCTTGTGAAAAAATCAACCTTTCCTTCCAACTTCTTCTGAATTATGAAAATGCTTCCTTGTGAAGCATTCAGCAGGATGACGACCCCAGAAAAGGTGTTCCCCTTTTCACAGCAAGGCATAGCAACGGTTAAAGACTTAGGTTACAAATATGAAAGACCAGGATCAAGAGAGTTTACTCACCTCAGCGATGATCAGCGAAAATTTTCCCTCTCCGGAATTCCGACTATTTATGGATGTGGGTAAGGCATTAACCTCTTCTCTCAGTATAGAAGATGTACTCCAGGAGATCATGGATAAGGTCAATAGTATCCTCAGACCAAAGCACTGGTCACTCTTTTTACTGCAAAAGCAGAGCCAGGAGCTCTATTTCTGCATTGCTCAGGGAGATGTTTCGGATCAAATTCGGGATATTCGCTTAAAAATGGGAGAGGGTATCTCTGGTTGGGTAGCGCAGCAGGGAAAACCTGTGCTGGTGGCTGATGTTCGTTTTGACACCCGATTTTCTCCGCGAGCTGATAAGGTCAGCAATTTTCAAACCAAATCGATCATCTGCGTTCCCATGATTGCCCGGGGGGAGGTACTGGGGGTTATTGAGTTGGTCAATACTATTGATGATTCTGAGTTTACCTCCAGAGATCTTGAGTTTTTAATCATGATTGCTGATTTTGCAGCAATTGCCATAGCCAATGCTCGTTTTTACCGAAGAATTCGCGAGATATCTCTCAAAGACCCCTTGACCATTAGCTACAATGTGCGTTACCTTCATTCCTTGCTTGATCGATGGCTGGAGCAGCAGACTTCGTTCTCCTTGATTTTTCTGGATCTTGACCATTTCAAAATGGTTGTGGATACCTATGGTCATAAAGCCGGCAGTGACCTTCTGGTGCAGTTGGCACTATTTTTGCGAGTATCATTACGGCAATTGCCCTCAGAGGAAGTGGACTCAGGAAAAAAATTATCTCACTCCCTGATTCGGTACGGGGGGGATGAGTTTATCATTATGCTTGAAGCAGTTGCAAAAGCGGACGCTTACCATTTTGCCACGCACCTGTTGATGGATTTGCAACAAAAAAAATTTCTGTTATCTGATAGCGATGAGGTTACTTTAAGCGCCTCTCTGGGGGTGGCCCATTTTCCATCGGATGCGGTTACAAAAAAAGAGATCATGATCCTGGCTGACCATGCGATGTTTGCAGCTAAAAACAAGGGGCGCGGTCAGGTTATCATGGCGGGAGAGTAATCTATGAAAAAAATTGGGGCTCATGTGAGTATAGCAGGCGGCGTGGAGAATGCGCCCCAAAATGCCCAGGAAATAGGCGCGAGCGCGTTTGCCATGTTCCTGAAAAACCAGCGTCAATGGAAGGCCAAACCCTATACAGCTGAACAGTGTTCTTTGTTTCGTCAAAACCTACAAGCCAGCGGTATCGCTCCGGAGCAGGTTTTACCACACGATAGCTATCTCATCAACCTTGGCCACCCTGACCAGGAGAAGCGGCAGCAATCGTTGCAGGCTTTTGTGGATGAGCTGCAGCGGGCAGAGTCCCTGGGGCTTACCATGGTTAATTTTCATCCGGGCAGCCATCTACAGGCGATCTCTGAGGAGGAGAGCCTGAAACTGGTGGCTCAATCCGTCCGCGAGGCCTTGCAGCAAACCACAACGGCAATTGCCGTTATCGAGAATACCGCCGGACAGGGAAGCAATCTTGGTTACCGCTTTGAGCACCTGGCATTTTTAATCGAAATGATCGGATATCCAGAACGGGTAGGCATCTGTCTGGACACTTGCCATTCTTTTGCTGCCGGATATGATCTGCGAACCAAAGAGGCCTACGAAGCAACGATGGCGGAGTTTGACCGAATTGTGGGTTTCACCTATTTACGGAGTATGCATCTGAATGATGCCAAACTGGATCTGGGTAGTAGGGTTGACAGGCATGAGAGTCTGGGTAAGGGAAAGCTTGGGCTGGAACCGTTTCGGTTGATTATGCAGGATCAGCGAATGGAGGGAATTCCCTTAATCCTGGAGACCATCGACGAATCCATCTGGGCAGAGGAGATCGCATTGCTTGCCAGAATGGAAAAAGGGGAGGCATAGTACCATTATGCATCAGATCCAACAGATTGCTGTGATCGGCGCTGGGGCAGTCGGTACTTTCTATGGCGCCAAGCTATTCCAGGCCGGGTATCAGGTGCAGTTGCAGAGTTCCTACGCTAGTACCATGAAAAACCGACCTATCGATATTCGAAGTATATGGGGAGATTTTTCCGTGACCATTCCTGTTTTTCCCCGGAGTGAGGAGATGGATGCTGCGGATTTGATTGTAATCTCCACAAAGGCTCTATCTAATGTCGATTATCACTCCTTGGTTCAACCGTTGCTAAAGCCAAAAAGCGTGATCCTGGTTTTGCAAAATGGCATAAATCAGGAGGAGATCCTTGCCGCGCAATTTCCAAAACAGATTATCCTCGGAGGATTGGCTTTTACCTGTATCAATAGAATTGAGCCTATCCAAATTCACCATCTGGATTATGGATTTATCAAAATGGGACCTCTCTCTCCAGACCACCTGCTCTGGGCAAGATTTGTCGCAGAACTGTTTCAAAAGGCGGGAATAAAAAGCGAAGCTGGAGCAAACCTGCGCGCCCTACGCTGGGAAAAACTACTTTGGAATATTCCCTATAACACGCTATCCGTGTTAGGGTTACGCGCGTCCACTGCTGAAATTATGGGGTCGGATCTTGAGGAGATTGCGAGGCTTCTGATGCATGAGGTGTGGACCATCGCCGCAGCTGACGGACACCATCTCTCCAGAGAGTTGATTCATACTATGTTAGAGAGAACTCGAAGGATGGAGCCATACAAAACCTCCATGCTGCTTGATTTTGAAGCAGGAAGACCCATGGAGGTAGAGGCGATTGTAGGTGAGCCGGTGCGCATTGCAGAAAAGCATCGTCTCTCTGTGCCCACACTCTACACCATTTATAAATTACTTCGCTTTTTGAATGAGCGTCGTTTGGTGATTTCCTCATAACTGGCTATGCATGTTAAATCCTTTACCATTGGCCGGATATCACGAAGCCGCAGTGAGGGCATGTGCCATCTGTGCTCAGGGAGTTTTGAATAATCTCAAACCGAGAACGATCGAGAATTTTTGTATCGCAAGCAGGGCACCGAGTCGCGCTGCCATCCGGAAAAAATATATTTCCCGTGTAAACATAATGCAATCCTTGATCTTTTGCTTCATCGTGCAGCTCTGCCAATATCCTGGGATTCGTTGCCGCAACATGGCTCATTTTTCCGGCGCTTCGAAATGCGCTAAGATGCCAGGGGGTATTTGGCCCTAGATTTGCTGTAATCCACCTCGCTATCTGCTGGATCTCTGATCTGGAGTCATTGTGACCGGGAATGATAAGTGTGGTGATCTCCAGCCAGGTTGTGGTGTGCTCACGAATATAAACCAGAGTATCCAGAACTGGCTTCAATCTGGCTCCGCATAATTTGGAATAAAGTTTATTTTGAAACGATTTCAAGTCCACGTTGGCGGCGTCCATAACAGAAAAAAAATCTTTTCGTGCCTGTCCCTGGATATAACCGGCGGTGACTGCAACGGTAAAGAGATGGTGTTCATGGCATAGGGACGCGACATCGACAGCAAACTCTGTGAAAATGACCGGTTCATTGTAGGTAAAGGCGATCCCCGGGATCTTCTCAGCTAACATTCTGTTTACAATAGATGCGGGGGATGCATTCTGCATTTTGATCAGGCCTGGAAGGCTATGACTGAGGTGCCAGTTTTGACAGAATTGACAGTTTAGATTGCAACCAAGGGTTCCGAAAGAGAGAACAGCTCTTCCAGGAAAGAAGTGGTAAAGGGGCTTTTTTTCGATAGGATCGATTGCAAATCCGCTGGCGTGCCCATAGGTGGCGGCCACCAGTCGGTTATCCTCATGAAAACGTGCCTTGCAAATTCCCTGCTCTCCTGTTTTCAGTTTGCAATTATGCGGGCAGAGATCACACTGGATGCGACCATCTTCCAGGGAGTGCCAGTAGTTTGCTGTTTTTTCTGTCATGGCTCTGCCAATCCTAGTTACCGGAAAAGAGAACATTGATACTGCGAGGCAAGACATCTTCGCAATTTTATGGTAAATCTATGCTTATGGGAACATGATCAATATGCAATTTGGATTGCGACATTTTTTTTCCCGACTGGCGATTTTCATCGCTCTTTTTGTCACGCTCTCTGCATGCGCTGCGCATCAAGATATATTTACTGCAAAGAGTCTGCACGCCCAAAAGGGAAACCTCGATCTGAGTGGTGCGTTGTTTGACGATTACCGGATTTACAAGCTGCAGGGCGAATGGGAGTTTTACTGGAACAAGTTGCTGCCGCCCTCTTTTTTCCTGGATCAGAGACATTTGACCCGTCCGGCCATGTACATCAAAGTCCCTTCCATTTGGAACCAATACCCTCTTTCCCAAAAGAATGCAATCAGCAGTTTTGGCTATGCCACCTATCGACTGGTAGTTAAATTGCCACGAAAAGGGATGTCGCTTGGATTAAAAATTCAAGATTTTGGAACCAATGTTCAGCTATGGATCAACGGAACGTTGCTGGTTGCTGATGGAAAAGTCGGGAAAAATAAAGAGGAGGCCAAGCCTCAATATGTACCCAGGGAAATTTATTTTGTAGTTGATGCAGATACTCTGGATATTGTGGCCCATGTTTCCAATTTCCATCATTTCAAGGGTGGGGTTTGGCGACATCTCTATGTTGGTTCCAGAATCGCCATAGAAAAATATTTTCGGGATAGATTTGCTTTCGAGATGATCCTACTGGGGAGCCTTGTGATTATGGGTGTGTATCACCTTGGTCTGTACTGGTTACGCCGTAGCGATCATAGTCTGCTCCACTTTGGTCTGTTAACCCTGGTGATCGCATTGCGGATCTCTATGGTGGGTGAGTCCTATCTGGAAAGGGTACTTCCGGATATGGATTGGGCCTGGGGATTGAAAGTGGAGTATATAACCTTTTATGTAGCCCTGCTCTTTGGAAGTTTCTTTTTTTATTACATCTACCCGGATGATTTTCGCTACAAAGTCAGCGTTGTGGTAATGTGGGTAAGTCTCACTTTTATTGCTCTTACAATTTTTCTGGAACCATATTACTTCACCCAGATTGTCATGATCTTTCAGATTTTTACTCTAGTTATAGCGGGGTATATCCTGATAGCTCTGATTCGGGTTTTTCTGAGAAAAAGGCCTGGAACTATGGTGATGCTTCTTGGCTCTCTAGTTTTTCTGGCTACCATTGTGAATGATATTTTGTATGCCAATGAGACTGTGCAGACGGGGGAAATGGTTGCTTTTGGTCTGTTTGTGTTTCTGCTATCCCAGTCTCTGCTGTTGTCAATGCGCATTTCACGCGCTTTTGCAGATTCTGAAAAACTATCCTCAGAGTTGATGTCGCTAAACCGTTTAAAGGATGAGTTTCTGGCGAATACCTCCCACGAATTGAAAACGCCAATGATGGGCATTATTGGTCTTGCTGAAATTTTATTTGAAAAAAAAGATATATGTTCAGCTGAAGAGAGTCGTAGAATTTTATCGTTGATTATTGCCAGTGGGCGTCGGCTAACGCACCTTGTGAATGATATTCTGGATATGTCATTGATTAAAAACAATGAGTTGCGTCTAATACTGACCCGAGTCGATTTGAATCAGGTGTTAGAATTGGTTATCTCTTTGATGCTTCCCTTGGTTAAAGGGAAAAATCTTCAAGTAAGAAATCTTCTTTCTCCGTATTTGCCAATGATTGCGGGAGATGAAAACCGAATCCAGCAGATTTTTCACAACCTTTTAAGTAATGCGATAAAGTTTAGCGATCATGGCGAGATTAGAATTGAGGCTGCAGTACAATCGGGATATGTAAGGATTGCGGTCGCGGACGAGGGAGTCGGAATCGCTCAGGAGATGCATGAAAAAATTTTCAATCCGTTCGAGCAGGTCGACTCTTCCCTGACTCGGGCCTTTGGTGGAACTGGCCTTGGGCTTAGCATAACGCGTCAACTTGTTCAGCTTCACCAGGGTAAAATCTGGGTTGAATCGACTCCTGGCAAGGGAAGTACCTTCTTTTTTACCCTGCCTCTGTATCAGGAAAAACGAGGCAAGAATAGTAAAGAGGATGAAATTATTTTTTCTGAGGAGGGAAGAGTTTCCGGTCTGGAGCTGGTTTTTGAAGAGTTGAGCGCGGCAGAACCTGACAGAGATAGGGAGTCCCACAGTGCAGGGAGGGTTTTGGTGGTGGATGATGAGCCCATCAATCGATATCTGCTGGAACAGCAGCTTCATGGCGCTGGGTACGAAGTCTGGAAAGCGGAGGACGCGGCTAAGGCTTTTGTGCTATTGGAACAGCGGGGTCTGCCAGACCTGATTCTTCTGGATTTGATGATGCCCAGGATGTCCGGCATTGAGATGGCTCGCCTGTTACGAGATAAGCACTCTATACATGAGCTACCCATTTTGATTCTGACTGCGAGAAATAGGTCTGATGACCTTGAGGCCAGTTTTGCCGCAGGTGCGAATGACTATCTGAATAAACCCTTCGATAAGAGAGAGTTGCTGGCGCGCGTTGGCACATTGATCTCTTTGAAAAAGGGGATTGTCGAACATGAAAAATATATCAACCTGCGTCAGGAATTGGATATTGCTCAAAAAATTCAGCAATCCATTTTGCCTGCTACTGCTCCAGTTTTTGCTGGGCTGCGTCTCTCCTTTTTTTATCAGCCCATGATCATGGTGGGTGGAGACTATTTTGATTTTTTTAAGAAAGATGAGAAAATTTTCGGGGTCTTTCTGGCGGATGTGTCAGGTCACGGTATCGCCGCTGCCATGATCGCCTCGATGTTGAAGGTCCTTTTTGTACAGCATCACCCATTTGGTCATGATCCTGATGCCCTGCTACAGCAGATGAACCAATACATCCATACCAGTATGGAGAATCAGTTTATAACAGCGGGCTATGTGCTTGTGGATGTATCACAGAAAAAAGCGGTGTACGCCAGCGCCGGTCATCTGCCTGTATATATCATCAATCCACGAACACGAAAACTCACCTCGCTGGATTCGCGCGGCCGTATCCTGGGATGGCAAGCGGAGTTGAAGTTGAAGTCGCAGCAGGTTTCGCTGCAGTCCGGCGATATCATCATCGCCTACACCGACGGATTTGTGGAAGGGCGCAACCGCCAGCGCGAAATGCTGGGGGATGATGGCTTTCAACAGATTCTACTCTCGTGTCTGGATGTGCCGGTGCACGAACTGCCGCAGAAGATTTACTCGAAACTTCTCCAGTGGACTGGTGCCGGCGTGGATGAACCAGAGGATGACCTTACCCTGATTGCGATGGAAATTGTCTAATATTTTTTTAACTTGAAATCCTAGATAGCTTCCAAGAAAGTGCAAGATCGTTTCATCCTGCGATGAATGGGTGATATATACTAAAGGCATTTTGGTTTTCGGATATCGCAAGGCAATGCCAGCGATGTCGATGCACCCTTTAGCCAGTATAAAACCCGAGAACCAAAGTGTTGCGAGAATATATGGTAGCCGGGAACGAAATCTTTGGCGGGTTATCTTTGTAGATTCCTTAGATTATTTATTCCAAAATTGCAGCCAGGACGGCTGCTTTTATGCCCTCTGCAGCCCAGATTACAGGACGTAATCTGCGCGAAAGAGCGCGGGGTGCAGGGGTTCGTGGTAACCCCTGCGAAAAGCGACAGCGCCTAATTAGGCGTATACTCTACATTTTTTTCTGTGTCAATCGGAGACCTTATGTCAGATAATAAAAATCGGCCATTAAGTAAAGCTGCCAATGATTACAAAATCAAAGTTAGCTTTCAAAAAAAAATATTTATTCCCTTGGTTGCGGGCTTTTTGATCGTATTCGCGCTTTCGGTTCTGATTTTATCAGTTATGGTTCGCACCCAGATTATGAATGATGCGGAAGAGAGTCTTCGAAAGCAGGTAGAGCGCTTTCGCTTTGACGTCCAACGTCTTAGCGACAAGGCTCTGGTTTCAGCTATACTTTTCTCAAAGCTATCGGAGCTGGAGCGTGCCTATACCGACCCAGATGAGGTTCGTGGCAGAAATTATCTGCGCCAGGTGATCGCTCCCCATTTTGACACCTTATTGCAATACTCCGGGATCAAAGCGGTTCGTATCCACTTTCATAAAGCGCCCGCGCGCAGCTTTCTGCGGACATGGGTGGCAAAGGGAAATAAAAAAGAGGGGGGGGACGATCTCTCTTCATTCAGAAGTTCTATTCTTCATGTGTACCAGACTAAAAAGCCATTAACAGCCATTGAGGTAGGTCGAGGCGGACCTGTATTGCGCGGTATCATGCCGATCATCATTCGAGAGCGCTACCTTGGATCCCTGGAGATGTATTTTATGTTTGATGATCTGTTTCGGATGGTGGATAAAAACTCCCGCCTCTCTGTTTTTATGACCAAAGAGGCAGCTAAAATTATTGATACAAATATCTCCAAAGATAAAAATGTCAAGATGGTTGGTTCGTTTCTCTACTTAAAATCATCCGATAAGGTCTACCCCGATTTTATACAGGAAGAGTTTCTGGCGAGCGCGGTAAATTCTGATCTCTTCATGCGCCACAACAACAGTATGCTGGCGCTCTTTTCTATAAAAGATTTCGATAAAAATCCGATGTCCGTTTTGGTTTTAGAGAAGGATATCTCCAGATCCCTGGATGAGATTTTAAAAATTCAGCTAGCGCTCGGGGCTGTGTTTTTGGTGGCCATGATTGTCATTTTGATGATCGTCTATTTGGTGATTCGAAACGCCATGAAGCCGTTACGCTTTACAATCACCGCGATCCAGGATATTGCCAAAGGTCAGGGAGATCTTACGAAGAGGCTCTCACACTCCTCCGGAGATGAATTTGGCGAGCTCGCCTACTGGTTGAACCAGTTTGTGGAGAGCCTGTCCGGAATTTTGTCCCAGATAAAAGGGGTGTCTGAAAAGAGTAAAGGTATCTCCGGCGAATTGGAAAAGCTTGCAGAAGCAGTCAACAGTGCTTCACAGAATCAGGCCTCCTCATCTGAGGAGTCCTCTGCGGCGATTGAGCAGATTACATCTTCTATTGAGAATGTGCTCAACCATATCAGTGATCAGACCCGGAATGCGGAAGAGAACCGAGCTGAGGTGCTGAAATTGACCGCAATGAGGGATTCCATTAATTCCGCAATGGGTCTGTTAAGCGATCTGGTTAATGAGTCCTCTAAGCGAGCTCAGATTGGTGGAGATACGGTCATGTCCGTAACTGAGGCGATGAATGAAATGAAAGCGCACGCTACCCAGATCAGCCAGTTTGTGAACAGCATCACAGATATCTCAGACCAGACCAATTTGCTCGCGTTAAACGCGGCGATTGAAGCGGCCAGAGCCGGTGATTCAGGTAAAGGGTTTGCGGTGGTAGCTGATGAGATCTCGAAGCTATCCGAAAAAACTGTTATTTCTGTAAAAGAGATAACCAAACTGATCGAAAAGACCAACGAATCAGTGGAGGGTGGATCGGATAAGGTAAACTCAGCGGCTGCCGAGATGATTGTTATCATCAACTCTGTGGATAAGATGAAGAATTTTATCGCGAAAGTTGTTACATCTGTCAAAGAGCAGTCTCAGATGGCGAATATGATCCGGGAGAGAGCAGGCAGTGTCACCAAAATGGCTCAGGAAATTGAGAATGCAGTTTCCGAACAGAAAATCAGTATCGAAGAGGTGAACAATGTGATGTCCAAGCTTGCGATCGAGGCGCAGGGTATTGCTGAGCAGTCGGAAAATTTGAATCTGATGATCGATAGTTTGAATAAGGTATCCACCTCCCTCAATGAACTGGTAGGAAGATTTAAATTGTCCTGATAGTAATAGATCCATTCCTTCGAGAGAGCGGCATTAGAGATTCTCCTGTAGTGCCGCTTCCTAGGTACGAAGATTGGAACGCTTGTATCCAATGCACTGCTATTGAATTAGTTCTACAGGCTGAAAATACAGTAATGCAATTCTGTGTAGACAAAAGCACTCACTACAACTAGTCTTCTTTGTAATTAATATGCAGAGAATCTTCCTGAAGCAATAAACTAATATTCCCAAACTACTTTTTTTTGCTCTTGGACGATTTTTTGGAACTTGATTTCTTAGAGGAAGCTTTCTTCATGGTAGCCTTTTTTTTCTGGGCTGATTTATCCTTGCGCATTTGCGATTTTTGATTGCTTTTTTGTTTGGCGATTCGTCCTTTTCTTTCATCCCGAAGCTGTTTTTCTGTTTTTGTAAAACCGGTAGAAGTAACCAGCAGCATTAATACCATCAACGGTGCTAATAATTTTTTTATTTTATTTTCCTTATATTATTAAAAAAAATATTTATAAATAGCTATAATAAAATAGCAAAAAGCGAAACAGCTGGCTATCTTTTTAATTGATTTTGCATCTCAAATTCAAAAAAATTCAATTTATACTACGAAGAAAGTGTTATTCGCGCTTTCTGGTGCTTCGACCTTGCTCAGCTCAAGCTTCGTTATCCAAACCGCCGAATTTTCCGCTTGCGCGAAATTCGGCATGCTTCGCATCTCGCAAAACCTTTCCAAGGCTATTGCGGGGACAGAAATGCTTTCCCAGGGCGATGCCGCACAGCGTGCGTATCGCATCCGATTTCGAGAAGATAGAGCCAATCCCTCCCAAAAAAATTTGGTCTATAATAAAACTCCTGATGCAATTTTCTTGTCAAAGGTTCAAAAGAGCAGAGAAGAAGTGGCTGCAAAAAATTATGTAAGATCCACCTTACCAGATAGAAAACGTGTGTTGACAAAAGCACTCACTTGACTGTGTGGTGCTATTTTAAACAATCTCAAGTTAAGGATACCTTTGTGGAGTACAATTTTTTTGTTTAATAAATGGACTAACCTCGCTTTCCCCGTGCAGTTTGCGCCATCCGTGGCGCGCACGGGGTATGTTCGTCGTGAACATATCAGCGGTTTTGGATGATGCAGGAATCCATCGTTGTGCGTCATTTTGCGCGCTCATGATTTACCCTCCTTTGATATACACTTGACATTTATACCAAACAGAAAGTGGTTTTCCCAAAGGCATCGCTTCCTATTTTTATTTTATATTTCGGAAGCGATACGAAGACGCTACGCCAGGGGAGTACCAATCTATAAGGATAATGAAGCTTGTGCTGAGTAATATCGAAGCACCGGAAAATGGTAAAACCATTTTCTTTGCAGTATAACAAAAAATGTAGTTATACTAAAGGCATTTTGGTTTTCGGATATCGCAAGGCAATGCCAGCGATGTCGATGCACCCTTTAGCCAGCATAAAACCCGGGAACCAAAGCGTTTCGAGTATATCATCAATGCTTCGATTTTACTCTTGACATATAGTTATACTTTGTATAATATGTGGGGTTGGGGTGATTTATGGAAATTGAAATTAAAAAATGGGGAAATAGCCTTGGGGTCAGGATTCCTAAAATAATTGCCAAAGATTTGAAAATTACAGAAGGAACTCTTGCTACTATTGAGGATATCGATGGCCAAATTGTTATTTCACCAGAAAAAAATAGACTACAAAATATCTTAAAACAGATTAACGCTGAAAATATTCATTCTGAAATAGATTTTGGCATGCAAAAAGGACAAGAGAGTTGGTAGCTGAGTATATTCCCAATCGTGGAGATATTGTTTGGCTTAATTTTACTCCTCAATTGGGTCATGAACAAATGGGCAAACGACCTGCGCTTGTACTTTCACCAAAAGAATATAATATCAAAGTAGGTTTAGCAATTTTTTGTCCAATTACTAGCAAAGAAAAAGGATACCCTTTTGAGGTAAAAATAAAAACAAAAAAAATATCTGGTGTGATATTATCTGATCAAGTTAAAAGTTTAGATTGGAAAGCAGGAAAAGCAGAGTTTATTATAAAAGCTTCAGAAAATCAAATTGTAGAAACTCTGGATAAATTGAAAATCCTTTTAGCATAGGTTTTCGAGGCACTGCTTCGATGTTAAAAGATGAAAAGGAAATTATAAGCGCGCGTACTATAGATTGCGAAGATGAAAAAATTGGAAACCAGCCGATAACAGCAGTTTGTCGCAAGCGGGGCTGAAGTACTTTATATGACAATTTTTCGTACATTCGATTTTTCGGCTTTGTGGCAAGTTTGGTAGTAAAATCTCCACCTACGCCAAGCCGCAAATCGTTTGCTACATGACAATATTGCAGATGGTTTTCTTTGTTTTTCTCCAAAATGCCTTGCGTATATGACTCTCTTAACCAAATGGATAAAATGGAAAAATTGCCAGGAAACAGTGCTGCTGCGCTCTTGATATAGTATTATTTAATAAGGGTCGTAACATGATTACGATCAAATCTATTACTGCGAACTCTTTTGGAAAGGATTGGGGCGATGACTCTTCTGTCGGAAAACTCAGCTAGAAAAATTTTATCGTTGATGATGCAAAATGGCGGTCGTTTTGCAGAGATCTATCTGGAGCGCAGCGAAGGGCGGGCAATCCGGTTTGATAATAGGCAGCTCGATACCATAACCCAGGGACTTGACCAGGGGGTCGGTTTAAGATTGGTTGTGGACGATAAGACCTTCTTTGCCAATGGCAATGCCCTGGATGAGGCGAGTCTGCTGACTCTGGCGGAGAGCCTCAGTCGCGCTGCCAGGGTGGATCAGCGTCAGGAGGATCCTGTTGCATTTGGCCGCACCTCGCATCCTGAAGTAAATCCTGTTTCCATCGATCCCCGTACTGTTCCCCTCAAAGCGAAAATCGATCTTGTAACGGAAGCGGACGCGCTTATGCGATCAGTGGACAAACGGATAGTTCAGGCAACGGCGTTGTATCGAGAGTCGGTTCGCTTCATAGAGATATTCAACAGCGAGGGCATGGCCGAACAGGAAGAGCGCTACCAGTGTGCCTTTGTCTGCTCCGCAGTGGCGGCTGATTCACAGGGAAATATCCAGACAGGCACCGAAGTGCGCGGTGGCGCTCTTGGGTATGAGCTTTTCTCCGGGGCAACCGTGAAAGAAGCGGCTCAAGAAGCGGCCCGCATCGCTCTGTTGCAGCTAGAGGCGGAGCCAGCTCCTGCAGGAACCTTTATGGTTGTTCTGCATAGCGAAGCAGGGGGAACCATGATCCACGAGGCGGTTGGTCATGGCCTGGAAGGGGATTTTAATGCAAAAGAGCTCTCTGTTTATTCCGGAAAAATGGGATCCATGGTTGCATCTCCCCTTATCACTGTAGTGGATGACGGGACTCTGGCAAACAAACGCGGATCCGAGAAAATGGATGACGAAGGCAACCCTGCTCGAAAAAATATTTTGATCGAAAATGGAAAACTGGTAGGTTATCTGCATGACCGCAAGTCCGCTCGGCATTTTCAAGTTGGGGCGACAGGAAACGGCAGACGCGAATCCTATCGTCATCTTCCGCAACCGCGTATGCGTAACACCTATATTGCGCCGGGTAACGACGCCCCTGACAAGATCATCAACTCTGTGCAAAAAGGTATTCTGGTGAAAAAAATGGGGGGAGGCCAGGTGGATATCGTGAATGGGAATTTTGTGTTTAATGTGTCGGAAGGGTACATGATTGAGAATGGTAAAGTGGGCAAGGCGATTCGCGGCGCTACCCTGACAGGAAACGGTCCCAAGGTGATGCAGATTATCGATATGGTCGGCAGCGATCTCGGTTTTGGTATTGGTACCTGCGGCAAAGGGGGTCAGGGTGTACCTGTTTCTGACGCTCAGCCCACGATACGGATCCCTGAGATTGTTGTGGGAGGGATTGTCGGATGATGCGGCTGGACAATCAAAATCAAATAGTGGCTGAGGTTGGAAAAAAGATTTTTTCGCAGGGGAGCCATAAAACAGAGATCGTTTATATTCATGGCCTTTCCAGCAAGGTAGAAATTCACCGCGGTCAGGTAGAGACTGTTTTACAGAAAGAGGAAAAGGGGTTAGGCATTCGAGTCGTTGATGCGAACGGTAAAATGGGTTTTTTTGCCACGACAGATTTGAGTCAAACGGGCATTGAGAGCGCGTACCTGCAGGCAAAGGAGGCTATGGCCTTTTCCCAGGCTGACCCCCATATTCAGATCTATACTCCTGGTGAGGCTGAGTTGAGCGGCGAGCTCACTTCCGTGTATGATGAAGAGATTGCGGCTATGGAAGCGGACGCGATGGTAGACATGGCGCTCTCTGTCGAAAAAGATGCCTTTGCCTATGATAGCCGTATCAAAAACAGTGAGAAAACGGTTGTTTCCGCTTCTGTCTCCTTTATGCAGCTTTTAAATCAGGCTGGGCTGGATAAGAGTTATCGGAGTTCACTCATCTATACCATGACAATGCCTCTGGCGGAGTCCAGCGACGGTACACAAAAAGAGATTGGCGATGGATTTGAATTTTCCAGGAGATTATCTGATTTTCAATTCGGCAAAGCAGGAGCCGAGGGGGCAAAGAGAGCCCTGCAAAAGCTGGGCGCCCGGAGTGTGGCAACAGCGAAGTATCCGCTCCTCTTAGATCAGGAGAGTACTGCATCCTTGATCCAGTCGCTGCTGCCCGCTCTTTATGGGGAAAGCGTGCTGCGGGGGAAGTCGCTTTTTCAGAATTCGTTAGGTAAAAAAATTGCAGGTAGCAATCTGCAATGGATCAATGATGCAGCCAGGAGCGACGGAATTGATACCGTACCCATGGATGACGAAGGTTTGCCCACGCGCAGCGTTACTCTGGTGCAGGATGGCGAACTGGTCTCATTTCTTCACAATCTGTACAGCGCCTCCTATTTGAAACAGGAGCCGACCGCTTCGGCATCACGCTCGTATAGCAGCGCCAAACCGGGCATTGCCTCAGCAAATTGCTACCTGATGCCCCATGGCGTTTCTGCTGCGGATCTGCTGAAGGATCTCAAACAGGGGATTCTGGTACAGGAGTTTATGGGGCTGCATACCATAGATCCGGTTTCCGGAGATTTTTCTATAGGTATGAGCGGACAGTGGATTGAAAAGGGGAAAATTGTGCATCCCGTATCCGGGTTAGCCCTTGCCGGAAATGTGCGCGACCTGCTGTTCGCCATAGATACGGTGGCCGATGACTTGAAATTTTTTCTTGGAGGAGTTGGCGGATCAACGGTACTGCTAAAAGATATGAGTGTCAGCGGCAGTTGATATGTTGTTAAAGGAAAAAAGAGAGGTCAGGCAGGATCTCCTGATTTTTGCCGATTCCGTGAGAAATGTGGATCTTTTTTATCTGAGTGGGTTTCTGGCTCATGATCCCTTTCTCTGTTTTGTCAAAGATGGCCAGAGCTATCTGGTTATGAATGAGCTGGAATATGGCCGGGCTTGCATTGAGGCATCTGTGGATCAGGTACTGAAAATGAAGGATTTCAGCGACCGAATCCAGAATCGACAAAAAAAAGATCAGGTTGTATCCATGAATGATATCATGGTGGAGGTGTGCCAGGAGTATTCTCTGCGGGATTTTTATGTTCCCATGGACTTTCCTATCTGGTATGGAGACCATCTGCGCAAAAAGGGGATCCATTTTGTAGTCAAAAAAGATCCCTTTCTGCCCCAGCGCATGATCAAGTCAGAGTCTGAGATTGCTCTGTTGGCACAGGCACAGCAGACAAATGAGGAGGGCATGCGCCGGTTGCTCGATATCCTTGCAGAGTCTTCCATCGAGGGAGGCGTTCTGTGGTGGCAAAAAAAACCATTAAGCAGTGAAATCCTCAAGCGGGAGTATGCGTTGATGATGCTCTCTGCCGGCTATCAGGTAGAAAGCACAATTGTCTCCTGCGGTGAGCATACAGTGGATCCCCACAATACCGGCAGCGGACCGATTTATGCCCATGTGCCCATTATCCTCGATCTTTTTCCGCAGCACCAGACAAACCGCTACTGGGGAGATATGACCAGAACCGTCGTCAAAGGGAAGGCAACACCCGAATTGCGCCGTCTTTGGGAAACCGTGTTCGAAGCGCAGGAGATGGCCATTGCCAGGATCGCGCCAGGGGTTTCCGCTGCAGCTTTGCACAGCGATGTGGAGAATTTTTTTACGAAAAAGGGATATGTCACCGATTTTCGGGATGGCCGCTACCAGGGTTTTATCCACGGTACAGGTCATGGCGTGGGTCTGGATATCCATGAGCTTCCAAGGTTTTCCCGGGGCGGAGAGCTGTTTCAGGAAAACCAGGTTGTCACTGTAGAACCAGGTCTATATTATGCTGGTCTGGGCGGCGTGCGTTTGGAGGATATCGTTGTGGTCAGAAGCAATCATGGGCAAAATTTGAACAAATTGGAAAAAATCCTGGAAATTCCTTGAAATTGCAGGTTGCTCTATTTTGTACTGATATCAACCACTTTGATGCTTTTTGTACTCCATGTACCCCTGTGATTTTCTCCCATGACCAAAATAAGGCGATCTCCGGGTTGAAGTAAATTTTTTTCTATAAGATATTTTTCCAGAAAATCGACATTGTCGAAGTCCGGTAAACTCACGCTGTGGGACTGGTTTTCAGATAATAGGATAGGATACACATTATTATACAGACTCATTCTTCTTAAAATATCGAGATTGCCTGTGACCGCATAGATAATCGCCCGCGGACGGTATTTTGACAGAAGCAGGGCCGTTGTGCCTGTAGCGGAAAAAACAGCCAGGGCTTTCTCCTCCAGTTGAAAGGAGAGATAGGATGCCGACGCGCATAAGGCGTCACGGACGTGCGAACTGCCTGCGGTAAGCAATTTATTGACTCTATGCTTTTCGTCAAAGATAAGATTGCTTTCGGTGTGTTTAGCAATCGACTTCATAATCGCCACGGCGTGCAAAGGGTGTTTTCCGTAAGCAGTCTCTCCCGAGAGCATGACCGCATCCGTTCCATCCAGTATAGCATTAGCCACATCGCTGACCTCCGCGCGTGTTGGCACAGGATTTTCAATCATGGATTCGAGCATCTGGGTGGCCGTGATGGTAATTTTCCCCCTTTGATTGGCCAGTTCTATGATTCGCTTTTGAACCATGGGTACCTTTTCCAGGGAGATTTCCACAGCCAGGTCGCCTCGAGCAATCATCACTCCGTCTGTATATTCCAGGATCTCCAGGATGTTCTCTACCGCTTCTGGTTTTTCGATCTTGGCGATGATCGGAATATCGCTACTGCGGCTTTGCAGAATCTCTTTCAGATCACGAATATCCTGGGCAGAGCGCACAAAGCTTAGTGCGATATAATCGACTTTGTTTTCCAGGCCAAAGAGAACATCCTCTTTATCTTTGTCTGTCAGCGCGGGTAAAGATATGCGGGTGTTCGGGAGATTGATTCCTTTTCCAGTGCGAATAATGCCGGATTGTATTACCTCACACTCAACTCGACCCAAATTCTGTTGGACCTTGAGAACCTTTAAGGTGATGGCGCCATCTGCCATAAGGATGGTTTGACCAACCTGGACATCTTTCGAGATTTCCCTGTAGGTTGTGGGGATTACATGAGGTCCATTGTCATTTTCTTTATCAGAAAGATAGATGATATCCCCTTTTTTAGTTTCCAGATCCAGAGCCAGCCTGCCTACTCGGATCTTAGGCCCCTGTAGATCGAGTAAAATGCCTACAGGTCTTTGCAAATGGCGGCAAGCCTCCCGAATGCGTTCGATGGTTTGTCTATGTTCGTCATGGGTGCCAAAACTGAAGTTCAAACGGAATACGTTAGCGCCGCTCAGGATAAGCTCTTCGATCATAGGACTATGGCTACTAGCCGGTCCCAGGGTGGCAATAATTTTTGTCCGTTGCATAATTGACCTTTTCGTTTGTAATCTTCATGAATGACGCAAATGAATAGCGCGAAGAAAAGCGAATGGATTCAAATTGCTCCAATTTCCGCTTGTGAAAACAGAAAAAATAGAGCTGGTAAAAAAAGTCCAGCAGTATTCAAGGGTAGTTTTCTTGGATAGGAAAGCCAAAAGAGAAGGAAAGGTAAATTATACTGATCATTGTTGCTGCATCTTTTCTTCTATCTGGGAAATGGTTTTTTGGTCGGGATGTTATTCCTGCTATCTGAAATAGGGGAAATATCCATCCAAAAATTTCTGGATGCTTGGTTTGGGATCTCTGTTTTTGGAATGGTTCTATTCAGTGTGATTTACATACCGATTATGGTATATCTGGCCTCACGCTACCGAATCAAGGATTAGAAAAATTTTTTGTAAGCCAATCCGGTCTTTTCACGTACCAGCTCTATGGTGATTGCTGCTTTTTCGCGGGCTTTGGCTGTGCCGTGTTGCAGGATGTCGATGACAGTTGCGGGGTTTTTAGCCAGTTCCAGCCTCCGTTCCTGGTAGGGGGCAAAGTACTCTTCCAGCAGAGATAGCAGCTCTTTTTTCGCATGACCATAACCGTAGTTTCCGCCAAGATAGTGCTGCCGCATCGCCTGGATTTTCTCTGAACTGGCAAACAGTTTGTATAGTGCAAAGACATTGCAAGTATCTGGGTCTTTGGACTGTTCAAGGGGAGTAGAGTCAGTCACAATGGACATCACCCGTTTTTTTAGCTCACTTTTCGGAAGAAAGATGGGAATGGTATTGTCATAGCTTTTGGACATCTTTCTTCCGTCCAGTCCGGGAACTGTGGCTAGCTCTTCGCTGATCTGAGGTTCGGGCAGGACAAAGGTCTCCCCAAATTCATGGTTGAAGGAGATGGCAATATCCCGTGTCATTTCGATATGCTGTTTCTGATCTTTGCCCACAGGTATGATCTCTGCCTGGTATAGCAGTATGTCCGCTGCCATCAATACTGGATAGGCAAAGAGGCCATGGGAGGGGGTGATTCCCTGGGCCACTTTATCCTTGTAGGAGTGAGCCCGCTCGAGCAGACCCATATTGGTCATTGTGGAGAGGATCCAGGTGAGCTCCTGTACCTCGATAACATCCGATTGCACCCAGAATATACTCTTGTGGGGGTCTAGTCCTAGGGCAAGAAAATCGAGTGCAGCCTCTATGGTACCCTGGGCCAGGCGCCTGCCGTCATGCACGGAGGTCATGGCATGGTAGTTGACGATAAAACAGTAGAGCTCGCTGTTCTGTTGGTACTCGATCATGGGCTTCATCATACCAAAATAGTTGCCGATATGGAGGTTGCCCGAAGGCTGGATGCCGGAGAGTACGCGTGCCATGATGCTAAGTCCTATTCTTGATTCAGAAAATAATCTACCGCTTGCGGAAAGTACAACGAACAGCGTTTTGCATACCCATAGCGTAGGCAAGTAGTATTCAAAAAAAACTCTTCCTGTCAGTCATTCCCTTTTTGGGGAATGGCTGTGAGTTCCATTTTTTTAAATTGGAAATTTTAAGGACTTTTTTTAAGATAACATATACTCGAGACACTTTGGTTCTCGGGTTTTATACCAATAAGCATCGAATTTGACCGGTTGGGCAATGCCATAACCGCGTCTTTATCGACCTTG